>NZ_JAUSTY010000001.1:0-300000 GCF_030813115.1 Bacillus horti
CTAGCAGTATTGACCAAAAAAAGCATGCTTCTTCAGTTTGTAGTTACATTTTCATTTTTTGTGGTGCCGCTTCACGGCATGATGGTCTTATACGTTAAGAAAAGCTTCTATTTTTCACAATTTCCCATAATTCTTCGATATTTATCCCACTGTTCTTATTTACACTGTGTTCAGAGCTTGTTTAAAGGGCTTTCGGCTTGCCCCCACAAAGTTAAGATAAGTCCTTTAAACTTCTTTTATATACATTCAATATATACATCCAATGGCTTGGATACATTGTTGCTGAAAGGAGGCAGACCTACTCAAACGTTTGATGAAAGAATGACCCCACATTTTCATCAAGCTGTTATAGTCTAAAAGTAAGGGCATGAGACACAATGAAATACCCCCATTTTTGCCGTGAAAAGAAAGAAGCACATCGTGTTTTCTTTCTTTTTCTTTCATGTAAAGAATATATTCTCTGATTCACTTCTTAATAATTTGATTTTTAGCTTGGCAGCCCTTATGTTTATCTATAAAATATGAAACAATATAATAGACAAGTCATGAAAGGTGAGAGGTTAAAATGAGTTATCGTATTAATCTAGTTGAAGATGAAAAACATCTAAATGACGTTCTGTCTACATACTTAAAACAGGAGGGATGGCAGGTTACATCCTTCTATACTGGAAAGGAAGCTCAACAGGCATTGCAATCTTCTCCAGATTTATGGATTCTTGATATTATGCTTCCGGATATAGATGGCTATCAGCTTCTACAGGAATGTAAAGAGTTCAATCCTGATGTTCCGATTATCTTTATATCAGCCAGAGATGCAGATTTAGATCGCATTATCGGTCTTGAATTGGGCAGTGACGACTACTTACCTAAGCCTTTTTTACCTAGAGAACTAGTCATCCGTACAAAGAAACTATTAGACAGAACATACGGGCGATCCTCCTCACAGACAACCGAGCAGATTGTTGAACTTCCTCCTTACACCATTGAAGTTTCCAAAAGGGTTGTATATAAGGAAGGTAGCCCAGTGAATCTAACCTCTAAGGAATTTGATCTCCTTTTACTTTTTGTTCAAAATCCAAAGCACGCTTTCTCAAGGGAGCATATTCTCCAGCATGTATGGGGTCAGGACTATTTTGGTTCGGATCGAGTGGTAGATGATTTGGTTAGAAGGCTGCGCAAAAAAATGGAGGAACTGCGCTTGGAAACGATTTACGGCTATGGCTATAGGATGGTGGAAGCTTGAAAAACAAACCGTTAGCTCTTCAAATTTGGTTGGTCTTTACGTCCATCTCATTTGGACTTGTCATCGTGCTCGCTTTACTCCTACTTCTGACATTACGTAGCTTCTTTACAGATGAGATATTTCATACGATTGAGGATGTACAAAGGTCAGTTTGGTCTAATGAAATAGTACGTCAAGAATCACCTTTTGAATTGATTCAAACGCAGCAAAACCAGAGAATGGTTAATCATATTATCTTTTTACAAGATGGTAGCATTCTTACTCCAAATCAGATACCACAGCCATTTTTACAAAAAATTTATTCACAGGCTGTTGAGCAGCAAGGAATTGAACAGCGCTATACGATAGATATTGAGGATAACCGATTGCTTTATGTTGTACGCAGAGGACAGCTCGGCTTTCAGCCCGCTTACTTGGTATCTTATATGTATGACACCTATCGCAATGACCTTGTTCTTACATTATTTAAGCAAATCAGTTATGTTTTACTCCTTGTTCTTTTATTAAGCTGGCTTCCTGCTATTTTGTTAGCTCGTTACTTATCTAAACCGATTGTACAGATGGAAAAGCATGTAAAGAGCATCGCTAACCGCGACTGGCAAACCAAGCTAATTGTCGAACGGGAGGATGAAATCGGGCATCTTGCCCAATCGATTGAAAAAATGCGTGAGCAGCTGATCAAGCAGGATGAAACACAACAGTCTATGCTTCAGCACATCTCTCATGAGCTTAAAACACCTGTTATGGTCATTCAAAGCTATACCCAATCAATTCAAGACGGAATTTATCCAAATGGTAGTCTCAATGACACACTTGGGGTGATCCAGCAGGAATCCTCAAGACTAGAAAAGCTTGTGCATAATTTACTCTATCTAACAAAGCTTGATTACCTATCTACACAGCCTCAAATAAAAGTTGAGTTGGATTTATCTCAACTGCTTGAGGATACAATAGATCGATTAAAGTGGCAGAAGCCTGAGCTAAGCTGGGATATTCAGCTTGAGCCCTGTGTGACCTGGGGAGTGGCTGAACAGTGGAAGGTTGCTTTTGAAAATTTGTTAGATAATCAGATGAGATATGCAGCTACTCGTATCTTTGTTGAGGTAGAGCATGTTCAAGGTGGTTTAGCTATCCGAATTGGAAATGATGGAAGTCCTATTGAAGAAGCTACTATTAAAGATCTCTTTCAGCTTTATGAAAAGGGGCAGGGTGGAAAATACGGATTAGGCTTAGCTATTGTACAAAAGATTTTAACATTACATGATGCCAATATATCTGTGCGTAACCTGTCGAGTGGAGTTTCGTTTGATATTTTTATTCCAAATCATGAGAAATCATTTTAAAAAAGAATGTTTTTTAAGTTCTGTACTCTTTCCATTCCCCTCCTAATATATATAACGAATAGATTCTGATGTATAGGAGGTGTGGAAGTAAGTGTTTAAATCCGATCCAGCTAACACCGGGATCGTCATAACAGACCCACAGAATGACTTTCTTTCTCCTGGTGGAAGAGGATATCATCTAACTCAACCAAATATTGAGAGGCTTAATACGTTAAACAACCTTGAATTACTCATGAGTACTGCGATGAAGAAGGGATACAGACTTTTTATTTCTCCGCACTATCTGTATCCACATGATTATGGCTGGAAATACACAGGAAATGAACAAGACATGCTCATTAATCTTAGAATCTATCAAAAGCTAAATGCTTACAGTCCGCCATCTGTAGGCGCCGATTTTGTACCTTCTCTCTTGCCTTACATTCTAGATCGTAGGACTGTTGTTGCTACCGCCCATAAAGTGGCTAGTCCACAAACCAATGATTTAGTTTATCAGCTACGACAATACGGAATGACAAAGGTTCTCCTTGCTGGGGTTCTCTCAAATATTTGTGTAGAATCCCATATGCGTGATTTGATTGAAAATGGCTTTCAAACGGCTATGGTATACGATGCTACAGCTACAATTAGTGAAAAGGACTTTGAAGCAGCCATAACCAACTACCACGCCTTTAGTAGTGCTGTGTGGACGACGAAGGAAGCAATCACTCAACTATAAGCTTTTGGTTTTGTTTACCATAACCTTCTTAGAATATCTAAGTATAAGTCATTAATTTAGAATATTAAGAGCCTAATAAACAAGAGTCCCTCAGCTCAGTGAAGGACTCTTTATGGTTTACGGTCGAACTGGAGGGAAAATACAATCGTTACCATGAGGTATACACGCAATACTATTATCTTGTGCTAGTGCTCCTGTTCCTAGAGACAGTACTAAAGCCAATGTAAAGATACCAGCTAATAACTTCTTCATTATTTTGACCTCCCTTCTTTCCTCTTCATCATAATACTGATGAGAAAATTTTGTTATTTCAAATAATTTGTTTCACTTAATTATTATAATAAGATAGCCCTATAATCAAGGCTTATCCTTCTTCAATATTCTACATTTTTCTACATTAACATTGAAAAATATTGTTATTTCTTAAAAAATCTCCATTGAAATATCTTATAGGAATAATTGAATATATTCTTATCACTCTAGAGATAATAATAGCGCCTGAAAGCTTTTTTAGGTACTTCTCGTAAAACTAAAAAACTAAAGGAGGAATTAAGAAATGGGAATTTTAAGCGGGAATCCGAAGGACGAGCCTCTACACTACGGTGAGATTTCTCAGGTATGGGCGTTTTCAACTGCTGCAAAAGGAGCCATATCCGCCTATCAGGCTTTTCGTAGTCATGCAGGTGATAAGGATTTAATTAAATTGATCGACGACGTAATCGAACAATCGAGAACTGAAGTAAAAGAAAGCGATACCCTGCTAAATGATAACGGTATTGCCCCTGCCCCAGCAATGCCTGAAAGACCTCAAGCTAACCTGGAGGATATTCCTGTCGGAGCTAGATTTACTGACCCTGAAATCATTGCTGCTATTGCACGTGACACAGCAATGGGGTTAGTAGCTTGTAGCCAAATTATTGGCTCTTCAATTCGTGAGGATGTAGGTTTACTATTCTCCAAGTATCATGGGCAGAAAGCGATGATCGGAGCCAAAGCTCTTCGCTTAAGTAAAGAAAAAGGATGGCTAATCCCGCCTCCCCTTCAGGTCAAGAGACCAGAGCACGTAACTGTATAGGTTTAACACAGAGAAAGCATCCATTTTTATGGTGCTTTTTTTGCATGTCTTCTATCTTGTGCAATTTAAGATATTATTTCTAACCGTTTACACGGTTATCTTTACCCACACTGATTAACACTTCTTTATTCATTTGCTTTCATTCAGTGGAAAGATCGTCAATTGCTTGAACAACTAGTTGCATTGCCTTAATTCTTCTTTCTAAAAGCGTTCTTTGGGGGCTACCAGCCTTTGTCTTAACATAGACCTTTTCAACTGATGGAAATATACCCATAAAAACATTGCGAGTTTCTGTTAAATCTTCCTGAGTGTAATGATGGGGGCTTTCATTCCAAACATTTTCTAGCATCTCTAAGCCGATGTAAACAGCTTTGAGTCGTTTCTTTACTAGGGTAGTATTTGCGCCTTTTTTAGTCATTTGGGACAAGGCATTCTCCAGTTTACTGATTGTCGAGTGTAAAGATTTTATTGATTCCAATTTAACTACATCTGATACATTTTCCATGTTAGTACTACCCTTTCTATGAACCAAATTTCAGCATAATGTTGCATCTTAGCGCGTAAATGCTACTCCCCATTATGCATCTAGTTTAATTGTACAACATTTATGCAAATGCTCAGGTAAGTCCGTTCTGCACCATGATTTTCACCGTACTTATTAAGAAAAGTTTACAATACGTGCTTTAATGTTTTGCTAAAAAGATAATATTTATTTTTCTATCACCATAAATCTGCATTCCTCTACCAAAAGCTGTGGAGAATCGGTGGCTGTATGCAACCATCAAAAGTGACATAAAATCAGCTATTATTACCGTTTCAATTAGTACAAACCGTACATACATTATCAAAGTAAACACATTGCTTTTTTAAGGAGGGATACAATGTCTGGTGGTGCTGTAGGTGGATACGGTGGAGGATTTGCTCTTATCGTCGTATTGTTCGTCTTATTAATCATTGTTGGCTGTGGTTGCATGGGCGGTTTAGGAGGAGGATACTAAGTATCAGCTCTTCTCTTTCTTAGCTTAATTTAGTCCCTGTTACACGCAGGGACTATTTTCTTTTGTGTTGAGCAAGTAAATTGATCCTAACAATCTGTACAATGGCAATTACTAGGTATAAAGTCAAGCGGCTGGTATTATTTGTTGTAAACAAAAAGCCCTCCATCACAGAGGGCAAATAGCCACTATTAAGAGGTCTTACCTCCTTGTTTATATTGAATCATTATGAAATCCGATAAGGGATAGCAATTTTATCGAATCCTTAAAAATCACACAACCCCATACTAGTTCTTTTGGTTATCCATCTTCAAAACAGCCATAAACGCTTCCTGCGGAACCTCAACATTTCCCACAGATTTCATACGTTTCTTACCTTCTTTTTGTTTCTCTAATAGCTTACGCTTACGAGAAATATCTCCACCGTAGCATTTCGCCAAAACGTTTTTGCGCATCGCTCGTATCGTTTCACGTGCTACGATTTTATTCCCAATCGCTGCTTGAATAGGAACTTCAAACATTTGTCTAGGAATCAATTCCTTCAGCTTCTCTACCAAAACCTTACCACGCTGGTAAGCTGTATCTCTGTGAACAATAAAGGAAAGGGCATCTACTGTTTCTCCGTTTAATAAAATATCCATTTTCACTAGCTTCGATTGCTTATAGCCAATTAGCTCGTAATCAAAGGACGCATAGCCCTTTGTACTAGATTTTAATTGATCAAAGAAGTCATAGACGATTTCTGACAAAGGAATTTCGTAGACTAAGGAAACCCTTTTTTCATCCAAGTACTGCATATCTAAAAAGATTCCTCTTTTGCCCTGACTCAGTTCCATTACTGCTCCAACGTAATCATTGGGAACCATGACCTTTGCTTTTACATAAGGCTCCTCAATGAAATCAATTTTCTGGGGATCAGGCATACTGCTCGGATTATCAATTCTAATTAATTCACCGTCCGTTTGAGTCACATGGTAAATAACACTCGGAGCTGTTGTAATTAGAGGGATTTTAAATTCACGTTCAATTCGCTCCTGAATAATTTCCATGTGAAGTAACCCTAAGAATCCACAACGGAAGCCGAATCCCAAAGCTTGAGACGTTTCAGCCTCCCACTGCAAGGCAGCATCATTAAGCGTAAGCTTCTCCAGCGCTTCACGTAGATCATTGTAATCACTAGAATCTACTGGATAAAGACCGCAGAAAACCATCGGGTTAATCTTACGATATCCAGGTAATGGCTCTGCAGCTTGTCGTTTGGCCTCAGTAATCGTGTCACCCACTTGGGTATCTCCTACACTCTTAATTGCAGCAGCCATAAAGCCTACATCTCCAACCGTCAGCTCATTCACCTTTGTAGCTCGAGGTGTAAACGTTCCTACCTCAACCACTTCGAATTCCTTACCGGTTGCCATCATTCTAATCTTCATCCCCGGCCTTAGGGTCCCTTCAACCACTCGAATGTACGTCACAACCCCACGGTAGGCATCATACAATGAATCAAAAATAAGGGCCTTTAAAGGAGCATCTGGATCTCCTGTTGGAGCAGGGACTTTCTGCACAATCTGCTCCAGAATATCTTCAATCCCAATGCCTGCTTTTGCGGACGCTAATACAGCCTCGCTAGCATCAAGACCGATGACATCTTCAATCTCTTTACGTACACGCTCAGGCTCTGCACTTGGCAAATCAATTTTATTAATAACAGGAAGAATTTCTAAATCATTGTCTAGGGCGAGATAGACATTAGCTAGGGTCTGGGCTTCAATTCCTTGTGCAGCATCAACTACAAGGATCGCTCCCTCACACGCTGCTAAGCTCCTCGATACCTCATAAGTAAAGTCGACATGTCCTGGTGTATCAATGAGGTGTAAAATATAGTCCTGTCCGTCTTTGGCTTTATAGTTTAAGCGTACAGAGTTAAGCTTAATTGTAATCCCACGCTCACGCTCTAGATCCATTTGATCTAAAAATTGGGCTTCCATTTCACGTTCTGTTAAGGCACCAGTCCGTTCAAGAATACGGTCTGCTAACGTTGATTTCCCATGATCAATATGGGCAATAATAGAAAAGTTGCGAATATGTGCCTGCCTATCTTTCTTATCCTTATAACTCATCATCTTCACTCCTACGCCAATCGGCAAATTACACTAATTTTGATTATATCAGTTTGTCATTCTTCCTTCAATTTATGTTATAACTATACATAAGAAAAAATTTTTATGTTGAGTTGAAAATTGAGAGATAAGGAATGATTTCTGAGATGAACCCATTAGCACAACAGCTTAATCAGCAAATCCAGCAGGGCAATTCACATGTATTCGAACTACTGTCCGAGCTAGGAAAAAAACTCTACTATCCAAAAGGAATCTTAACTCAATCAGCAGAAGCAAAGGAAAAGGCTCACCGTTTTAATGCCACGATCGGTATAGCAATTGAGGGAGATACTCCCATGCATCTTTCTGCCATCCAAGATCATCTTTCTGACTATGATCCTAAGGATTTGTACCCGTATGCCTCACCAGCAGGAAAGCCTGAGCTGCGCCAAGCGTGGAAGGAAAAAATGCTTCTTGAAAATCCAGCATTATCGGGAAAGAAAATTAGCCACCCTGTTGTCACTAACGCTTTAACTCATGGACTAAGCATCGTGTCTAACCTTTTTGTTAACGCAGGAGATACACTGATTCTGCCTGATAAGCTTTGGGGGAATTATAATTTAACATTCGGGGTTTTTAGTGGTGCTAATGTGACCACCTTTCCTTTTTATAATGAGGATGGAGGATTTAATACTGTAGGCTTAAAAGAAACTCTTCTTGCCCAAAAGGAAAAAGGGAAAGCGATTGTGCTGCTTAACTTCCCAAATAATCCAACAGGCTATACACCGACTGAAAGTGAAGCACAAGAAATCGTTCTAGCTATTCAAGAAGCGGCTGAAAGTGGAATCAATCTAGTTGTGGTAACAGATGATGCCTATTTTGGACTATTTTTTGAGGATTCTATTCACGAATCATTATTCGGCAGAATAGCTGGGTTACATCCTCGGGTATTAGCTGTCAAAGTGGACGGGGCAACTAAAGAGGATTATGTTTGGGGCTTTCGTGTAGGCTTTATTACGTTCGCTTCCTCAGATGATCAGCTACTAAAAGCTTTAGAAAGCAAAACAATGGGAAGTATCCGTGGCCAGATATCTAGCTGCTCACATCCTTCACAGACTTTTGTTTTAAAGGCTTTACAAGATCCTGGATATAAGACTCAAAAGCAAGAAAAATTTCAAATTTTAAAGGATCGGGCTAACCTTGTAAAGAAGATACTAGACTCTGGAAAATATGAAGACGCGTTTAGCTATTATCCGTTTAATTCTGGATATTTCATGTGTTTAAAGCTTAACAAAGTAGATGCAGATATCCTTCGCTTACACCTTCTAGACCATTATGGTGTAGGGACGATTTCTATCGGTGCTACAGATTTACGAGTAGCTTTCTCCTGCGTAGAGCTTGAGGATATTGAAGAGCTGTTTGCACTTATTTATCAAGGGGCTAAGGATCTAGAACAATGATGATATAAGAAAGGGTAGAAACGTATTTACTCAAACTCACGTTTCTACCCCTTAGTTATTTTAATTTACATTAAAGCGTTAGAGCATCTTTTCCAATTGACCAACTAGCCACTCCACACTTTTTCTAGAAACGGAATAGACGACCTCACCCATTTTGGCTCCTAAAGCACTAAGTTTATTCGTCTGATTCCTTTCCTTCCATAACTCTTCCTTCTCTAATAGCTCTTCAGTAGAGAATGATTCACCTAATACAGCTACTTCCACATGCTCTCCATCAACCCGTTTAACATAAAAGCTTTCTTGCTCTTCCTTCTCTGCCCCATTCACTGAAAAAATGCCCCATTCCGCCTGTTGAATACCTAGTAATACGCCAAATAAAAGAGTGGATAGTA
This sequence comes from Bacillus horti, assembly GCF_030813115.1. Taxonomy (NCBI): domain Bacteria; kingdom Bacillati; phylum Bacillota; class Bacilli; order Caryophanales; family Bacillaceae; genus Caldalkalibacillus; species Caldalkalibacillus horti. Next base: position 9,323 of record NZ_JAUSTY010000001.1, read on the forward strand.
AAAGTAATAGCTTAATTGTGAAGCGTAGCATCCTCATTCCTCCTTTATCTCTTTGGCGGTTAAACTCCCTCTTCCTTTGAGGAAGCATTTACTTTCTCAGCATCCCAGTACAGATCAGAAATGACATCAGCAAGTGCTTCTGCTGTTCGATAAGCCTCTTCTAAAGTGTTATCCACTCCACCAATTTCTATTAATATATTGTTCTCAGAATGGGATTGATTATACTCCCCATGGCCTCTTGCTTGTAGAAAAACCCCTCGTGAAAGTCCCGGATAAGCTTCCTCTAGCTTGTTGTGAAACTCCTCAGCGAAAGCTAGATTTTTTTCATAGTTTTCATTGCGTGCTCCAATGATAAAAAACGTTCTTGCATAATCTTGATCATTGATCTTAACGGTGGTTTTATCTCTACGAGCTGAGTCTCGGTGTAAATCAAACATAAAAGTTATATCTTCTTCCTGAGTCATTACCTCCTGAACAACTTCCTTTGATTTGGAGTAAGAGTCAGCAAAATCTAATCCTTCATCAAGAAGTTGCTGGGCGATGTTTGTTGTATCTACATACGTTCCTATTCCTCTTCTCTCAAGCTCCTGCCCTAATCTCTGTCCAACCAGTGTAATGTTAACCTCTGGATGGTATGCGTTATCAGCTTTGGACTCACTTGGTAGCTGAGGTAAATAAGATTCAGTGTTATGAGTATGATAGACAAACACGACCTTTCTCCCCTCTGTTGTCAAAGCAGGTGGGTTACCCTGTCCAGGCTCTCCTGAAGAACCATCTACTACCGCTTCTCTATCCTGGACTAGTAGCTCTGGTGGAGCACTTGATTCCATCGGGAAATCTGTATAATTGACCCCTTGTCCGGCTACAACAATTTGACCCTCAAATTGAGTAAACCCTGGGACTTCTCCACGTATTAATGAGCGTGGATCGGTTGGGTTAAAGGAAGTAATCATTTCGAATAATAACGTTGAAACATTTGGTGTACTGATCCCACTGGAAGCATTAAAGGTCTCCATTTGAGGAACCTCACGGCTAAGAGCGGTGATCAAAGTATTCATCGAAATATGAGTTGTCCAGTTTTTCAACCAGCTTGAGCTTAGATTCATTCTGGATTGTAAGGCTGAACCTGCCGTTGTAATGAAAAGAAACAATACAACACCTACCATGACTAGCATCATTAATCTCCGAATGACAAACGTAGGATAATTAGTTTGATTTTTTCTTCTACGTAAAGGGGACATGTCCAACATCCTTTCCTGTTAAGAATGTTTGTGCTGTTAATCTCATTCCATAGTTATGCAACAGCTTGGACAATTAGAACAGTGCCCCCTCTACTTTTTACATGTGTTTAGTTGCTTGCTTCTATCCGGAGATGATTTCTACTAGTGCGTATAGGCAGATACATTACTCATATCTATTTTTTCATGAAGGGCAGCGTTAAGGCCATTGGCTACAATATTTCCGATATCCTCAATAAAAGTATCTATTTCTTTAGGAGTAACGATTAACTGATGTCCTAGAGGCTGTAAAACTTCATGTATAAGTCTTCTTTTTTCGTGCTCCTCCAAGGTCCCTACAAGGCCAAGAAGGGTGCGTCTTTCTTCCTCCGCCGGGATATGATCAGGATTAAAGCGTTTAGGCTGACCTAAATTAAATCCCATTCCCCCAGGAGCTAATGCCCTTCTAGCGTTCGTATTTTCCTGCTGATCCTTCATTTCTTTTCCCATGTGCCCTAAAACAAAATCTATGGAATTACTTACAATGGAAACAGCATCAACAACGGTCGGAACACCTATTGCAATAACAGGAACACCCAATACCTCTTTGCTAAGGGCTTTGCGCTTATTCCCTATTCCAGAGCCTGGGCTAATTCCTGTATCACTAATTTGAATGGTCGTATTTACTCGTTCTAATGAGCTACTTGCAAGAGCGTCTATAGCAATAACAAAATCCGGCTGTATTTGACTGATTACTCCTTCAACAACCTGGCTTGTCTCTATACCCGTAATCCCTAATACCCCAGGAGATAAAGCACTTACTCTGCGGAAGCCCTCCTCTACATTTTCAGGAGCTAGCTCAAAAAGGTGACTCGTTACCATAATATTTTCTACAACTATGGGTCCTAAAGCGTCTGGTGTTACGTTCCAATTTCCTAAACCAATAATCAGTACACTATCGTCTGGCTTAATGCCAACCTCTTCTAAAAAAGCATGAAATTGCTGAGCAAATAGTGTTGTCACTTTATTTTGGAACTCTGTATCCTTTTTTCTAAGGGGCTGAGCTTCTATCGTTAAGTACTTCCCTACATTTTTCCCTATCTTTTTAGCACCCTCTTCTGTATCTACATAAACCTTTGTCACATAGATGTGATCCTGTTCCAGCTCCTCTAAGCGAACACCAGGTATTCCCTGACCCTCTTCTTCTTCAGCTATTTGATGTGCTTCTACAGCCAAGTCTGTACGCACTTGATACTTGGATAGATCAATTTCTTTCTCTTTATTCTCCTCCACAGCCCTTCACCTCGCTGTCATTTATTTTCCTTAGTTTTCCTATAACCTCTGTATTTATACTTGATGTTAAGGATGTGATTTTAGGACAAGTTTTTGGTGATATTATTGCAATTCCTTTCTAGAAAGGGTATAATACTCTGTGTTGTATTTTCTACCGGTTGTACGGTTGAATATGAATTTTAGATGATGTTTGTCATTGATACGAACTCTACGTTTATGCTGGATAATCCAGTCATAACGTATGTTTTATGGGATGAACAAGGAGGTGAACGAAATGCCTAACATTAAATCAGCAATTAAGCGTGTGAAAACGAACAACAAGAAGCGTCTACACAATGCTACTCAAAAGTCTGCTCTTCGCACAGCGATCAAAAGCTTTGAAACGTTAGTTGAGCAAAACAACGTTGAAGCTGCTTCTTCAGCTCTTGTTGTAGCTACAAGAAAGCTTGACAAAGCTGCAGCTAAAGGACTTATTCATAAAAATGCTGCATCACGTCAAAAATCTCGTTTAACTAAAAAGCTTAACAGCATTACGGCTTAATATGTTGTAAAATGATGCACCCTTCATCCTATTATTAGTTTGAATCGGGTGTTTTTATTTTGACTTTATTTGATAGCTTTATGGCTTTAGGTATGGCTTTAGTTTATGAATCTAAGGCCCCTCCAAAAACATCTTTTAAATGATGAATATTACCAAATACAAGTAGTTGATCCCCCTCTTGTAAAACCGTTCTCCCTGTTGGCTGCTTAACTAATTCTGTTTCAATTTTATCTCCGTTTCGTCTCTCTCTAGAAATCGTTAGAATATGAACATCAAAGCGGTGCGCTAAATCTAAATGCTTTAGAGGAAAGAAAAGCCTTTTATGCCTATGTGTTAACCGTACTACAGCAACCATTTCCGAATCTCCTAATTGAAACGCTTCTTGTAGTGTTAGGTGTTTTTCAATTTCTCCTTTAAACCTTTTAATCATTCTATCTTTTACATATCTCAGTCTAAAAAATAAAAAAACCAGCGCTAAAATGATTAGTCCTAGCAACACCTGATCATAACGAAACTGTTCGTTCACGATGTTGATGATGAGAGCAAGAATAACAGCAAAAGCAATCGTTCCAAACACAATCAGTGTCTCCGCTATTTTTCTGCGAACAGGATGCTTTGTAATGAGTTCAGCTTCTGTTGTCGTATACCCCGTATTGGTCAAGAGAGAAATAGCTTGAAAACGAGCAACATTTTTGCTTAAGCCCGTAGCTTCTAGAATAATGGTAGCGACTTCAATAATAATCACTAGTAATGTAAAAATTAACAGTAAAAAAAGCCAGCTCATATACAAAAACCTCCTGCCCTTAGTATGTCCAAAGGAGGAGGCTTTCACTTTCATAACCTGATTTATTTGTATTGGCTTAGTTGAATAAAAAACATTTCTAGCACCAAAGGTTTATCCTTTTTCCCTATTTTCATCTCATAGTCAGCCTCAGCTAACTGATCCAAAATAAGTAATAGCTGCTCAGAAGTAAACCTTTTACTTTGCTGGACTGCAAGCTTTGCTACGTATGGATGAATACCGATGGTCTGAGCCATTTGAGACTGCGTGTAGCCCTTGCGTTCCATTTCCTTTACTCGAAAAATAATACGAAACTGTCTAGCCAATAAAAAGAGAATTTTTATGGGCTCTTCATTGCGCTTCAAAAGCTCTTGAAGTGTTTGAAAGGCAGGCTGTAAGCGGCTGTGGACGACATGCTCAATTAAGCTAAAAACGTCCTGCTCAACCGTTTTTGTTACCAGCTCTCTAATCTCATCGGGTGTAATTTTTCCACCCTTTCCTACGTACTGGGCTACCTTTTCCAGCTCCTTCTGTAGCATTTGTAGCTGACCACCAACTAATTGAACAAGTAAGGCTGCCCCTTCATCCGTCATAACAACCTGATACATTTGGGCTCGTTCTATTAACCATGGAACTAGCTCGTTCTCCTTTAAAGCCTGACAGGAGATTAAGCGTCCCGATTTTTTAAGCTCTTTAACCACTTTTTTTCTTTCATCTAGCTTATCCTGATGAATAAGTAAAACAAAAACAGAGTAATCAACAGGGTCTTGTACATATCGTTCTAAAGCGGAAAGATCATGCTCTACTTTACTTGTAGACTTTTGCCCTGTTAAGAAAGTAGCGTCATTTGCTATAATAAGCCTTCTTTCCCCCATAAAAGGGAGCGTTTCTGCCGCTTCAATCGCTTGCTCAATAGGGTTTTCTGACAGCTCATAGCGTTCAAAATTGAAGTCTGCTGTCTCTTCATCCAATACCTGTTTGCTAAGTTCCTGAATATATTCATCCATAAGAAATCTTTGTGAGCCATAAAGAACATGAATACGTTCAATGCTACCTGTTTTCACTTTTTTTAACGCTTGATCAAAGGACATGATTAACACCTTCATTTTCTACGATAATGATTTCACTCTTATGTTTCACTCTGATCTTTAACAATTAGACCTAAGTTTTTAGCAAAAGCTATCGCTTGTTCCGAGGAAACAATACAGCCTTCTAGCTCATCAAGAGCAACCATAATGCTTTCAAATTTACATTGACTGATATCCACACCCTTTAGCTTTGTTCCTGAAAACTGGGCCTGATGAATATCTGATTTTCCAAATTCAATTTGGGCAAAGGTAGCCTCAAAAAAGTCTGTGCTACGTAAGGAACAGTCCTCAAAGCGAACCTTTTTAAGGCTTGTTAGACCAAAGGCTGCATAATTTAGCTGACAATCCTTAAAGAGAACATGATTTAATCCTGCCTCTAATAGGTTCGTCCCCACTAGCTTACAATCCCTAAATTCCGCTCTATGTATAATAGCTTTACTCAAGTCCACATTTGATAAATCACATTTCTCAAATATAACATCCGTCAGCTCCACCCCTTTGAGTTGAACCTGATCAAATTGAACCTGTTGAAACACAACCTCTTCAAAGCAAACATGTCTTGCCGTTTGATTTTCAATAGTGCATTCTTTTATAAGCCCCTGATGGAAGGCATCCTCGTCTTGAATATTTCTATCAAGTGTTATTTGATGCTCTAATAGCCTTGGAAGCTTCGGTAATTGGAGATTAAATTTATTGGAGTTTTTCTTTATGTTTTTTAAATCCTTAGCCATGTTATCCCTCATTTAATTGTCTGATTAGGCAGCTTAATAGAGTTTCTATTCTTTCAAACATTATATCACAGAATGGCGGATTTCTTTTTCATGCTTGTGATTATAATTCAATTCATTTGTTCATTTTTAGAGTAAGGAAGATATATAAAAAAGCCACTTGAGTGAATGGCATCCACTCAAGTGACCTATTATTGTCTGGTAAAAAATCATCCTTCAATCATGATCAAAAGTGATGGGGTAGATACCATCACTCATTTGAGTAAGGCTCATCCAAAAGCTCCTCACTTTGTTCTGTCACATCAATTAATAAATATTGGTATTCATCCTGCTCTGAATCATATAACTCGATATGAAGCTGATCATCAGCAACCCAGTCCATGTACGAAATAAACCACGACTCATCCCAATCTAATTGTGTTGAATAGATAGGAGTTTTGTTCTCTGTATCGTTAAAATCGTTGATGTCTATTTTGTGATTCTCAATATCAGCTATGGCTATATACTCTTGATCTGGGGAAACTAGATCCACTAGCTGGCGCTGTCCCAAGGCTACAGATCCCCCTTCTTCGGAAGTGATAGCCATATCCCCCGTTGACTCTTCTTCAGGAATGTTAGAGCTGTCATAGCTCTCTGTCTCAGCCATTTCATTACCTAAGCCAGAGTCATCCATCTTCGCATCAAACGTTCTTATCTCAGCAGAATCATCTGCTGTGAAGAATAACTGATTCTGATCAGTAGGAAAGGCTGTTCCAAAATAGATAGCTAAGACGGCGGCTGCAATGGCTGAACCAGGTATCCACCATTTCTTCTTTAGCCACGTATTCTTGTGTTTGTTCTGTTCTGAAGTTCTTAAAGGAGCTAGATCCACTTTCTCTTTTCCTTCAGAAGTCCCCTCTTCCTGAATCGGAGCAGAGAAGTTAGAAGAGCTAGGCTTAAGTGTCTGCTGATTTTCCCATTCTTCAAGATCTGGAAGGATGGAATTTACAATATCAATAGGTGGATTAACTTTAGGTAATGAACGAAGCTGAACCGTTACCATTCTAAGATTCTCCAGTAATTCCGTACAATCGGAGCAACCGTCTAAATGCTGTTTTAATAACCGCTGTTCATCTTCGTTAAGGTCACCATCTAGCTCACGATTTATTAAGTCATTGACCTCTTCACATTTCACCCTGATACACCACCTTTCTGCAAGTCTTGGAGCAGTGTTTGGAGCTGCTGCCTCGCTCTAAATAAATGGGACTTTACTGTATTAATCGGTAAATCCACTGCTTCTGCAATTTCTTTATAGGATAAGTCCTGTAAATATCTCATAATGACGACCGCACGATGGTTCTCTGGTAGTTGATTAATCGCTTCTTGTATATCCTCAGCAATCATTCGTCGATCCATCTCATCATCTACATAGCTTGACCCGCTTTGATTGAGTACAAACTCATGTTCATCTATGGACACGGCATCCTTTTTCTTCCTACACTTATCAATACAAACGTTTGTTACGATACGCTGTGCCCAAGTTAGAAATTTCGCTTTATGTTCAAACGAATGAAAGCTTTTATAAATCTTAATTAGGGCGTCCTGTGTCGCATCTAAGGCATCTTGTTCATTCCCTAGCATATAGTAGGCTGTGCGGTATAAGGGGGTCTCTACATCTCTTAGCAGCTGAACTAGAGCTTCACGATCTCCGTTCTGGGCGGCCTTGATTCGTTCTGCTTCCTGCACGAACCTTCCTCCTCTCCCCTTGTTATTTCTAACGAAACAAGGTTGAAATATGTTGCAAAAAAAAGAAAAATACTTTGATTAACGAATTTTATCTCCTGAAATTGGTTGCATTCATCCATTCATTTCTTTTATACTAAGAATGATATAGGAGGGTTGCCACATGAGTAATGAATTTGAAAAAGTAAAAGACAACCGCAATGATTTTATAGACTCTGCTGTAGCTTTTGTTGTGGCTACTGGCTTCTTCTTAACGGTTTTTCTTATCTTTACCGTTTTTGGAGTCATCAAAGACTTTCAATAAGAAGAATGGAATGGGCCCTGTTCGTGCAGAACAGGGTTTTTTCTTTTGTATCTATTTTACTATAAGTAACATTAATCGAACAGTATGACCCCTACCCTACTCAAAACCTTATTTTAGACGCTAGCGTTTCTCTTGTAAAGTCGGCCTCACCTTCAAGCTTTTTTGACTTACTGTTATAACAATTCCTCCATGATGATCCGTTCGAAACACACTCATTTGAGGCTGCCTGCTCAGTCGTTCAAGAATTTCAGGATGTGGATGACGATATAAGTTATTTCTTCCCACAGAGATAAGACCTATCTTAGGCTCCGTTTCCACCAAAAGCTCCTCAGTTGTTGATGTTTGGCTACCATGATGTCCTAGCTTCAGAACATCAATTTTTAATCCAGGATATACGTCTAAAATTTCATGTTCACCTGATTCTATCGCATCGCCTGTCCACAAGAACCTGTGACCATAAACATCCTGCAATAATACAATATTGAAGTCATGGGGATTTCCTTCCCACTTAATCCAGGGCCTGTCCTGTTGCGGAAAAAGAACCTGAAAAGTCGAATTCGTCGTTCCCCAGTAATCTCCTCTCCTTAGCCCATAAATTGGAATACCTTGATCTTTAATTTGTGTGAGAACATCTTCCTCTACCTCCGAGATGGGCTGAATTGGACTTTTATACACTCTTTTAATCGCTATTTGACCCAAAAGTCCCTGTATGCCCCCATAGTGATCATAATGCCCATGAGTAAATATAACTTTGTCTACTTTATTAATTCCCCTGTAACGTAGATATGGAAGCAAAATACCTCTTCCCACCTCAAACTCATTTCTACGCTCCATCCAATCCTCTCTCCCAAATGATACCTGTCCTCCTACATCGACGAGAACAACCTCTCTTCTGTATGGTGCCTCAATAACAATCGCTTCTCCTTGTCCTACATCAAGAAGAGTGATATGAGCTCTGGAGTCTATATAAGGGAGTAGCACTTGAATAGCTATCCACAGACATAGTGATGCCAAAGCTAGCCAAACCAATATGTACTGCTTTCTTTCAAGTATCACATAAAACAGGAGGAGCAAACTGAAATAACCTAGCAGCCACATACCAGAAGGCTCTCCAGAATAAATAACAGTAAAAGGAAAATCATACAGCCTTCCAAGTATAACATGAACAAAATCTAAGCTCTTCTCGTAAATATAAACACCTAATTCGATTAAGTAAGGATGAATATAACTAAGTAACGGAAGCAGGAAGGCAGCTGGAATAAAAAACAAGGAGTAAAGAGGGATGACTATGATGTTCACTAACAGAGAAAGAGGTGAGAATAGGTGGAAATTGTAAACAAGGAATGGAAACGCAGCTAGTTCGGCAACAATAGCTATAGTGATAGGCTGAGTAAGCTTTGGTGACTTCATAAATACCTGTAACCACTTATTAACATACGGGGAGGCAACAATAAGCATGAAAGTAACAAAATAAGATAATTGGAAGCCAATTTGATAGATGAGCATGGGGTTAAAAAGGAGGTTAATTATAAAAACAAGATACAAAATAAGAAGAGAATGCTTCCAAAGACCATAGCGTAGTAATACTAAACCCAGCATAGCCATTAAACCTGCTCGAATAACTGAGGGCTGAGCCCCTGCTAAATAAATGAAAATGGGGATTAACACAAGCAGAATACTAATGACCTTTTCTTTGGTTAATGGTAATTGCATAAGAATAGCATACAAGCTATACACCACAATTCCTACATGCAAACCTGAAATGGCTAAAATATGAACAATCCCTAGCTGCTGGTACATTTCAGTAATGTCTCTGTCTATATCCGTCCTATAGCCTACAGTCATAGCTTGCACAATTGGTGCAATTTGTTCAGAAAATAGCATATTCGTTTGTTGAATCCATTGATTTCTTCGCTGGTCTAAGGTTAGCCTAATACGATCAAGAAGCTTTTGACTTTCTTTAATTGTCCATTCTGTATCAACGGATAAAGCAGTAAAGTATATATACTGTGTACGTAAGAACTGCTGATAATTAAACGCTCCAGGATTGCGTCCTTCTTGGGGAATTTGGATTTTTACATTCCCCTGCCACAAATCACCTTTTCTCCAAGTGGAAGTCTTGTCGAGTTCTTCTTCAACTTCAGCATATCGATTGACTCTAATGAGCTGAGGTTTCTCCAAACGATTACCGTTGACATATCGAACATTTAAATCATAACGGATTCGATTTCCATCGAGTTCTACGGAAGAATGTAGAGTTCCTGTAACCTTAACAATTTGTTCATTTTGAGCGTAAGTATGTAAAGGAGAGTAAGTTTGAGCAAGCTGTTCTTTATGGGTAACGTGAAAAAGGTAAAAGTAACTTATGAAGAGGAGCAGAAGGAGGCTGAAGGCGAGATACAAATTCTTTTTTTGCTTTATCACATAAGGATGATCAGCCGGATAAAGCAGCTTGCTTCGGAAGAGAATCAAAAGGGCGCAGAGTAAGCTCCAGAGGATCGGGAGCCACCAGGTTGGAGCTAGCTTAGTTACTAGAATAAGCTGTCCAATAAAGGCTCCCATAAAATAGCTTGTTAGTTGAAGCATTATTCGATAACCTGTAAAGTCAATCCTTCTGGAGCTTCATATTCCTCTAAATGTCTTAGGACGATCCCTTTTTCCTCTAATAATCGTGAAACTCGCAAATGATCCTTCACATAAGCCCTATGAAACACAACCTCAATAATTCCACTGTTTGCTAGCATATTTGTACATGTCCAGCAAGGCTGATCCGTTACGAAAACAGTTGCACCCTGGCGATTCTCACGATCAGTGAACAGCAATAGGTTCTGTTCAGCGTGAATGGTTCGCACACAGCGCTCCTTTTTTTGCATGACACCATTTTCTTCTTCATAGCTTTCGGAAATCATGCATCCTTCTTCATAACAATCTGGTGTTCCAGCAGGTGAACCGTTATAAGCTGTACCAAGTATCTTCTTATCTTTTACTAAGACGGCACCTACATGTCTACGTGGACAGGTTGCTCTAGTAGCCGCCATATAGGCCATATCCATAAAATAAAAATCCCATGATTTTCGCATTATTGTAACCTCAATTTCTTCTTAATTTATTTTGTTCTATTAGAGTACTATTAAAGCTTCATTAGTTCTTCTAAATCTCCATTATAATGCTTTCCATGTCCCCCTGAGTTAGGTAGTGAAATAAAGAAACAAAATTAACCAAGGATTTACTAAAACATACTTTTTAGTCATAAACCTCTAAAATGTGAAATGAATGTTTTGCAACAAATGATTTGATTCGATATAATCCAATGAGTTTATCCTGTTTGTTATATTCCTTTTTATGGTAAAAGATGAACAGGTTTAAAACTTTTAAGAAACGGTTATTAATGGATTGGGTGCAAGAAAGGTAGTGATGAAATGCCCGCTTTACTGATTTTTTTACTTGTTTTCTTATTAACACTTTTACCAGGAGACGTGGTTAACAACGATAAAAAATCCTTTGCTCAGATCAATCAGGAGCTTATTGCTTGGGATAACCAGCAGCATTTTTCTCTAGCTGAGTTTAATCAACGAAGGCAAGACTTTTCTGAATTGATTACGTACTATCTGGATCAAATTGACCATAAGCTCTCGGAAGAGGAAATGGAACATTTGATTAAGGAATCTAATCGATACGATATTCCACCAGAAATTCTAATTAAACTATTAAAAACGGAATCTAACTTTGATAAGGATACGATTGGACCACGAACCCAATATGGACATGCTTATGGTATAGCTCAATTCATGGAAAATACGGCTCCTTGGATTGCAAGTATGGCAAATTTAGAGTACGAGATGGAGTATCTGTTTGATCCGATTTACTCCATTACACTTGCAGCAACGTACTTAAATTATTTGCAATATGGTGATGGACAAGGACATGAAGGCTTTCATGATTGGCACGCCTCCCTTACTGCGTATAATAGAGGGGTAGCCGGATTGAATTCTTATGTGCGCAACCATCAAACCACAGTATCTAGGTTCTCTAACACTATTATAAATCAAGCAGAGGCCATAGCACTAGAAGAAGATAATCAGGAAATAACAGAGGTAAGTTTTCGCTAATTCATAGAGATTCTTTGGCTCTTCTACTCAACAGGTTATATTTCTATCATTTCTTTTAGCTGGTCATAAATTTTTGAACCTATTCCAGAGATGTTCATTAGTTCCTCAATATGTTGAAAAAGGCCTTGCTCTGTTCGATACTGAATAATAGCTTGTGCCCGACTAGCACCTACACCTGGTAGATTTTGAAGTTCATCCGCCGAAGCTGTGTTAATGTTAATCTTCCCTGAGGAAGAAGAGGGAGAATTTGCACTTTGAGGAGTTTGTGGAGAATTCAAATCGTCTAGAACTACTGGAAGTTGCCCGTCTTCTATTTCATTTAGTGTAGGAACATAAATCACCATACCATCGTACACCTTCTGAGCTAGATTGATGTGATTCGTACTTCCTTCCGCTCTGACTTGTCCTGCCTTATTCAGCGCATCAATCACTCTATCTCCATCCTGTAAATTATAGACACCTGGTTTATCTACAGCCCCTTTTACATCTACAATTACCTCATTGACATCCGTATGACTCACTTGATCCACTTGATTGACCTGATCTGTCAATTTAACCTGATCTAAATGTTCACCTTGATTTGTTTTCTTTCCTTCCGACTCAGGCTCTTCTATTTGCTCGTGTTGTTCATCACCATTTAGAGTACCTTCATACACTAATTCGAGTTCGATTTGCTCCATGTTTTTCTGTCCTGTAAAAAAAGAAAAAAGAAGACTCCCTACTACGGCACACGCGATGGCTACATAAACCAACCACTTCTTTTCTCTACTCGTCCATTTTTTTTTCATTTGTTTTCCTCCTTATTCAATATCATTTTTCGAAAAAGATGTAGTCAAATGCCTAGCATACACATAAGAATAGATATAAACACCGATTGGGGGATTATTATGCAAATTGGCTTTATTGGAACGGGGAGTATGGGAACTATTCTTATTGAGGCTTTTATCCAAGCAAGGGTACTAGCTCCTTCGCATATTCATGCTGCAAATCGAACCTTCAGCAAGGTGAAGGAATTGGCCCAGATTTATACAGGTCTCCATGCTTACCCTACGAATATAAGAGTTGCCCAACGAGCGGATGTTATTTTTCTCTGTGTTAAGCCACTAGAATTTAAGCAGGTTGTAGATGAAATTGCGCCATTTATCCATGATCGTCAATTAATCGTTTCCATTACTAGTCCTATTCAAATCGAAGAGCTTGAGCAGGCACTTGAAGCCAAGATAGCCAAGATTATTCCAAGTATTACGAATTCCGTTGGGAAGGGTGCCTCTTTAATCATTGCGGGTTCTAGATGTACTGAGGAGGATAAGCAATATCTTCAGGAGCTGATGAGTGGGATTAGCAGACCAGTTTGGATAGAAGAACATTGGACTAGGGTTTCCTCGGACATTGCGAGCTGTGGTCCGGCATTTCTAAGTTTTATGCTACAAGAAATGATTGAAGGTGCTGTAAGAAAAACTGGGATATCACGGGAACAAGCTACTACACTAACAACAAATATGATTGTTGGACTAGGGGAGTTATTTAAGCAAGGTAAGTTTACCCTTCAAAGTTTGCAAGAGAGAGTGTGTGTACCTGGTGGAGTTACAGGAGCAGGGCTAGGGGTGCTTGAAAAAGAGCTCTCAGGAGTCTTTGATAAACTATTTCAGGAGACACACAGGAAGTTTGATGAAGACCGTCAGCAAGTGATCGACATGTTTTCAGAGTACGAGGCCGAGGAGCTTCGATAGTGGTAAGAACTAAAAAAGAACAGCTTAGAGAGCATTCCTTCTAAGCTGTTTTATATATTCTATAGTTTATTTGAAAATCCTTTTTGTCTATACTTTTTTTTAGAATTTTTTAGTTCGCTACGATATTCACCAGCTTACCTGGCACCGCAACGATTTTACGGACACTTTTCCCGTCTAGCTGACTCTTTACTTCTTCATGCTCTAAAGCAAATTGTTCCAAAGCTTCTTTGTCCAAAGTAGCAGAAACCTTTAATCTAGCTTTAATCTTACCGTTAATTTGGACCACGATTTCAACCTCATCCTCAACTAGCTTGCTTTCGTCATATTCTGGCCAAGCTTGATACGCTAAAGTATCAGACTTTCCAAGTACAAAAGCTAATTCTTCAGCAATGTGAGGAGCAAATGGAACTAGAAGCTTGGTAAAATCGATAAGGCTTGCTTTTGGAATTTCCGCTAGCTTATACGCTTCATTAATAAACACCATCATTTGGCTAATAGCTGTATTAAATCGGAGATGCTCAATGTCTTCTGTAACCTTTTTAATCGTTTGATGCCAAACACGTGTAAATTCTTCTGTTGCTTCCACATCCTTAATGCTTGAAGACAATTCACCCTGATCTGTTACAACTAATCTCCAAATCCGGCTAAGGAAACGATGAGCTCCATCTACACCTGTCATACTCCAAGGCTTTGTAGCTTCCAATGGCCCCATAAACATCTCATAGATTCTAAGTGTATCTGCACCATGAGATGCAATAATATCATCTGGGTTTACAACATTGCCTTTTGATTTACTCATTTTTTCGTTATTTTCCCCAAGAATCATTCCCTGATTAACTAGCTTTTGGAATGGTTCCTTCGTGGAGACTATTCCTAGGTCATATAGGACCTTATGCCAAAAACGAGCATAAAGCAAATGCAATACGGCGTGCTCAGCACCACCTATATAGACATCAACAGGAAGCCATTTTTCTTGCTTCTCTTTAGAGCAAAGCTCCTGATCATTTTTCGGATCAATAAACCTTAAATAATACCAGCAGCTCCCTGCCCATTGAGGCATTGTATTTGTTTCTCTGCGTGCCTTCATGCCCGTTTCAGGGTCAATTGTGTTCACCCAATCGGTTACGTTTGCCAGTGGGGATTCCCCTGTTCCAGAAGGCTTAATTTGGTCAATTTCTGGTAGGATGAGCGGAAGCTCAGATTCAGGGATTGGTTTAATCGTTCCGTCCTCTAGATGCAAGATAGGTATAGGCTCTCCCCAATAGCGCTGTCTACTAAACAGCCAATCTCTCAAACGATAGCTGATTTTTTTCGTTCCTTTACCTGATTTCTCAAGCCACTCAATCATTTTACTAACCGCTTCTTCGTTACGGAAGCCATCTAGGAAATCGGAGTTTACATGCTCACCATCACCTGTGTACGCTTCGGCTTGAATATCTTCCCCACCTTGAACTACCTCAATAATCGGAAGCTCAAATTGCTTGGCAAATTCATGGTCACGCTGATCATGACCTGGTACAGCCATGATCGCACCTGTCCCATAGCTAACCAATACGTAATCCGCGACCCAAATAGGAACCTTTTGCTGATTTACTGGGTTAATGGCATAAGCCCCTGTAAATACACCCGTTTTGCCTTTAGCTAGATCTGTTCGTTCTAGATCACTTTTTCGAGCTGCTTTTTCTTGATAGTCTTTAACCTGTTGCTCATAAGCCGCTGTAGTCATTTTCTCTACAAGTGGATGCTCTGGAGCTAAAACACAATAGGTTGCTCCAAAAAGGGTATCAGGACGAGTTGTGAAGACCTCTATATGTTCCTCATGACCGTCTATCTCAAAAATCACCTCAGCCCCTTCAGAGCGTCCAATCCAGTTACGCTGCATATCCTTAATGCTTTCAGACCAATCAAGCTCCTCTAAATCCTCTAGCAACCGATCTGCATACTCTGTAATTTTAAGCATCCATTGACGCATTGGCTTACGAATAACGGGATGACCACCACGTTCACTTTTTCCATCAATAATCTCTTCATTTGCTAATACTGTACCTAGAGCTGGACACCAATTGACGGGAACCTCCGCGACATACGCTAGACCCTTTTTGTATAACTGAATAAAAATCCATTGTGTCCATTTGTAATAATCTGGATCTGTTGTACTAAACTCTCGATCCCAATCATAGGAAAAACCTAACGCCTTAATTTGTCTTCTAAAATTATCAATATTCTTTTTCGTAATGTCTCTTGGATGCTCTCCGGTATCAATAGCATGCTGCTCAGCTGGCAAACCAAACGCATCCCAGCCCATCGGATGAAGGACATTATAGCCCTGCATTCTTTTATAACGAGCAATAATATCTGTTGCCGTCTGACCCTCAGGATGTCCAACATGTAAGCCAGCTCCTGAAGGATACGGAAACATATCTAGGACATAGAACTTTTCTTTATCTGCATCCTCTTCCGTTTTAAATGTTTTATTTTCTTCCCAGTATCCCTGCCATTTTTTCTCTATCGCTTGAGCATTATAGCCAGTAAATGTTTTGCCCATGTGACAGCCCCCTTCTTTTAAATAAAGTTCTTTAGATTAAACAAATTCTTTTAAATAAAGCTTAATAATGAAAAATATAAAAACCTCCCACCCTCAGCTCTTTATAGCTAGGGGCGAGAGGTTAATTACGTAATCATATGGTCCCGCGGTACCACCCTAATCCATTCCTATACACTCACTTTAGTGTTTCAAGCTGTACACCCGTAAGCTACAGGAATGATCTTCATTATCCTTATCGCGGAAAACGGTAGAGATTACTACTCCTTCATCTCTACAGACTCACAAGGCGAGTTCACTCACTTTACTACTGACTTGCACCAACCGTCAGCTCTCTGAAAGTAAAAGCAAAGCTACTACTCCTGATCTCAGTCTTATGTCTATGGGAGAAAAACAAATATTAAATTTAATTTAGATTATATGCAATGGTAAGGATATATGTCAACCTTTACTGACATTTTTTTCTCTTTTTTGTGCTGTTATTATAATTCGTTCACTTTTCTCTTGAGGCTCTTGATATTCAAAATCTGCTGAAATTGAGGCTATCTTAAAGCCTGCCTCACTTAGCCATGTACATAAATCTTCTATCTCATAAGCCTTTTGAACATGAGTTTCATCGAATCTCTCATACAACAACTCTTCTGTTTGATGGAAAAAGGTGAGCTGATGCTCTATGAGATACTCCTCTTCCTCCCAAAAGCATTGCCAAATGAGTGATGTTTTATCCTCAGCGGAAGCAAAAGTATGATCACCAAATATCTCTCTCATTTTAAACAGGGAATGGACGTCAAATATAAAATAACCTTCTTCTTTAAGGTTAGCTGATACGGATTGAAATACAGCTTGTACATCTTCTTCAGAAGTTATGTAATTAAGAGAGTCACAAAAGCAAACAATTGTATCTACCTTTTCAACTAATTCAATCTCACGCATATCTTGCTCTAGCCATTGAATGGGTACTCTGGCATCTCTGCTTTTTTCAGAAGCTAACACTAGCATATCAGCAGAGTTGTCCAGTCCGATTAGCTGAAAACCTTTTTTTCCAAGCTCCACGGTTAGAGTACCCGTTCCACATCCTAGATCAAGAATCGATTGCATAGAGGGCTGGACTTCACTCTTGTGCTTTTCCATCAGCTCTAGCCAATTGTCGTAAGGAGCGTCCTGCATCAGCTCATCATATACGTAAGCAAAGCGTGCATAGGTCATGTTCTTTACTCCTTTGAGCTGAGCAACTGAGTCCAGCCGTCCTTTTGTACGATTTTGCGCTCCTTCATCAGTTTTCCTAACGCTCTTTTAAAAGCAGCTTTACTCATACCAAGCTTCTGCTGAATCACATCAGGCGGGGTTTTGTCATGGTAAGGCATGGAGCCTCCTCGCTGCTCTAAATAATCTAAGATTGTTTGGCTGTCATCAGTCATTGCCTTTTCCTTAGATTCCTTAAGGGAAGCATTCATCCGGCCATCCTCACGAACAAACGTGATCCGTACTGTAAGTTGTTGACCAAGTCTAAGCTCACCTCTAATTTCTGTTCGAGGTAAAAAGATAACATGCCCCTTCTCACTCAGAAGAAAAGCACCGTCAGGAAACTGTTTATACACTCTTCCTGTAAGCTTGGTATTAAGCAGCTCTGCCTGGCCAGCTTTGGCTTCAGACAAAATCGTTTCGGTTGGTACAAGCTTGGCTAGCATTCTCCCCTGTTTATCATGAGTGAGATAAACATATAACTCATCATTTTCTACTGGCCATTCATCTCTAGATGGTGGACACTCAGAATATGGAAGCAAAAGATCTCTCTTTAGTCCCATATCTAAATAAACACCGTTTTTAGAGCTTGTATCGATCACGTTAAGCCACTTTTTCTGACCAAGCTCTATTTTAGGCTCGGTCATTGTAGCAGCTAAACGATTTTGATGATCATGATATAAGAAAACGCGCACATTCTGATCCACTTCAATAGCACCATCGACTTCAGACTGGTGAAGCAAGACATCCTCATAACCATTGGTTAGGAAATATCCAAAATCAGCCTGACGTGTAACTTGTAATTCCTCAAAAGTTCCTGCTTGAAGAGTGGTCATCGAACGTTTTCCACCTCAATTCGTTCGGCATCTGTCCAAAGTTTTTCAAGATGGTAGTACTCTCTTTCCTCTCGGTGGAAAATATGAGCGACAACATCTCCTAAATCGAGCAGTACCCATCTAGCCTCATCAAAGCCCTCCATAGGTTTTGGATCGAGGCCAAGCTCAAACGCCTTCTCTCTAATTTCTTTAGCAATGGATTGCACCTGTGTTTCCGAGTTACCATGGCAGATCACAAAGTAATCAGCCACCACTGAAAGCCCCTGGATGTTCAATATCACTGGGTCATGTCCTTTTTTTTCTTCAGTTGCGTGAATCACCATAGATAATACTTCATTTACATTCATCGTCTAAACGTTCCCCCTTTTTCCCATTAGTGTGCCCTAACCCAACCCTTAAAAACTCATAAGCAGAAATTGTTAAAGGATAGACCTCTTGCCCTTGTTGCTGCAAAAACTGAATCGTATTGCTTAACGCTAAGGCTAGAGCACGATCTATATCTTTTAACGCAAGCTCTCTCACTTCTTCTAATCCTATAAACTTTCTTCCTGGTTCAATATAATCTGCAAGGCAGACGACTTTCTCGAGCAAGGACATTCCAGGTCTCCCTGTCGTATGAAAACGAATAGCATTTAATATATCCTTATGCTCAATTCCTATTTCTTTTTGAACAAGCTGAGCCCCAACAGGAGCATGCCACAATTCTTTGTGATAATCTAATAAATCATTGGGGATATCAGCTGTATGTTTAATTATCTTTACCATTTCAGATTCATCTCTAAACTTAGCATAATCATGAAATATCGCTGCAATTTCAGCTTCATATGGATCTACACCATATCTACCAGCAAGCTCCTTCGCTGCTTGGACAACACCAAGAGTATGGATGTACCTCTTCTCTGGCATTTGATCCTTTACAGCTTGAAGCATTTCTTCCTTAGTCCACTGATCAAATTTCTTTACCATACAATTGTTTCTCCTCTATATACCGATAGACAGCCTCAGGGACTAGAAAACGAATGCTTTGCCCTTTTCCCTTCAATTCCCGAATTAGTGTGGATGAGATGTGGGATGGCACTGTTTCTACCTTACTTACATAGGATCGGTAAGGATGCTCAGGAGCAAGACTCCATCCCGGTCTACCCACTCCGATAAATGGAATCATCTCAACCAATTCCTCAATGCGATACCATTTAGGTAAATATTCCACCATATCAGCACCAATAACAAAGGAAAAAACATGGTCAGGATAGCTCTCCTGTAAGGTTGAGACCGTTTGAAACGTGTACGACGGTCCTTCAACTTCATGCTCAACCAGACTTAGCTTAAAGCCTGCAATATCTTGAATAGCTAACCTAACCATTTCAATCCGCTCATCGGCTGAACTGACCTGCTCATCTTGCTTATGAGGAGGCAGCTTTGCTGGGACAAACCAGATTTCATCAAGTGAACACGTCTCTCGTACCACATTTGCTACATACAAATGGGTAGAGTGGATGGGATCAAATGTCCCTCCTAGTAAGCCAACTTTCTTTTTTTGGTTTTCTTGAACATTTTTTGATTGCTGCCATTTTTTTAATTGTTGCACTAGAAAACTCCCCCGTTACGTTGATCTATATCCTCTTTTAGATACGATTAAGATCTCGAATAGGTTACGGTAGAGATATTTCTTTATTTTCCTCAGATTCCTTGTACAGCACAATTGTTTTGCCGATGATTTGAACAAGCTCTGCGTCTGCACCTTTTGACAATTCCTCTGCCACTTCATCCTTATCCTGGTCACAATTTTGTAGGATAGACACTTTAATTAATTCTCTCGCCTCTAAAGCTTCTCTAATTTGGATAATTAGATTGTCATTGACCCCCGCTTTACCTACTTGAAAAATAGGGTTAAGATGATGGGCTAATGATCTTAAATACCTCTTTTGTTTTCCCGTTAACATTTATTGCTTTCCTCCTAGCTGTAATTGTTCTACTACTTCTTTTTTCATCACTTCAATAGGAGCTTCAAGACCTGTAAAACGCTCGAAGGCCAAGGCTCCTTGGTATAAAAACATTCCCAAACCCTCATGAATAATTGCCCCCTCACTCTCTGCCTGTTTCAAAAAAGCAGTATGTAATGGATTATAGACAATATCACTTACAATTGTTGCTGGTCTAATTCCCTTCAGCGAAAGGGGAACTTGCTCAATATTTGGCCACATTCCTGTTGGGGTCGTATGAATAATTAACGTAAATTCACCAAGCTTCGTTTCATCGAGCTCTTCTAATGATAATGTATGAATATGAGGGGAACCGCTATAAGCTTCAAGTTGCTTTTGTAATTCCTCAGCTTTTGCTAAAGTACGATTAGCAATCGTTATTTTTTGGGCACCCATTTTTAATAAATAAATGCCGATTCCTTTAGCTGCACCTCCTGCTCCTAACAGCAGGATTGAAGCTGTAGGAAGCTCTACTTTAGTTTCTGCAAGTAAGGAGCGGACATACCCTTCTCCATCAGTATTATAGCCTTTAAGCCTTCCATCCTCTTGCCTCACGATTGTATTAACTGCTCCGATAACTTTTGCTTCATCATCTATTTCATCAAGAAATTCAATCACTTTTTCCTTGTGCGGAATTGAAACATTTACCCCACCAATTCCTAATGTTCTTATTGCAGCTATTGCCTTTCCAAGCTGTTCAGGTGCAATATCAAACGCTTGATACTGATGCCCTATTCCAAGAGCTTTATAAGCGGCATTATGCATCAGAGGAGAAAGACTATGATGCACAGGATGTGCCATCAGTCCGAAAAGCTTGCCTTGTCCTTGTCCAATCAACGATATACACCTTCTATCTTTGGAGTTATTGATATTATCTCTAAAGTTAATTATTTCTATATTAATGCCTTGCGTACGGTTACAGTCACACCCTCTGGAGCATGAGCTTCTACATAAGCCCCACTGCCTTTAAGCGTAACCCAGCCCAAACCTGAGAAAACAATGTCAGTAGGCTCTGCTTTAATTTTGAAGCTGTGCTTCTTCATCTTAGGCCACGTACTTAACTGATTTTCTCCTGGCGGGCTTAAAAGTCCACCTAGATGATTGCTATATAGCTCGTCCGCTTTCTCCAGCTTCGTTCTATGAATGGTCACTAGATTAGACACATAACAAACGAAGGACTGGTGATCACCCTGAACAAAATCTAACCGGGAGAGACCGCCGAAAAATAACGTCTGCTGCTCATCAAGCTGAAAAACCTTTGGCTTGATTGGTTTACTAGGTGATACCGTTTTAAGCTCCTCAGTAGAAATATAATGAGCCATTTGATGCCTGTTAATGATCCCTGGCGTATCATAGAGAGCACTTCCATCTTCAAAAGGAATCTCAATTAGATCTAAGGTTGTACCAGGAAACCTTGAAGCTGTCAGTAACTCATTATCCTGCACACCTACTTTTTTCAGAATTTGGTTGATTAGCGTTGTTTTCCCGACGTTTGTTGCTCCTACAATATAGACATTTTGCTTTTTACGATAGTGATCAATTGTTTGCAGAAGCTCCTCAATAAGCATTCCTTTTTCAGCACTACAAAACAATACATCTAAAGGCTTAAGTCCCATCTCTTTAACGGAATGCTGAAGCCAATTCTTCATCCGGTTAAGGTTCATATTTTTCGGCAGTAAATCCACTTTATTTCCCACAACTAGAATAGGGTTGTTTCCAACGAACCTTTGAATACCAGTTATCCAGCTCCCATTAAAATCGAACATATCTACTATCTTTACAACCAACGCTCTAGAATCCCCAATACTGTGTAAAATCCTTAAATAGTCTTCGTCAGTCAGCTCCACAGGAGAAACTTCGCTATAGTGGGTGATTTTAAAGCAGCGCTGACAAATAATCCGATCCTTAGCTAGGGCAGATTTTGGTACATAGCCTGCCTTTTCTTTGTCTTGTGTTTGCAGTTTTACCCCACAGCCTGAACAGCTTTTTTCCTGTACATTTTCTTCACTATTAACCATTATGTTATCTAAAGCCTCCTAATCTTCCCAAGTAATCATTCCTCTTTTTCGCATAAAGGACAAAGCCATACGCTCCATCCGACGATTAAAACGCGTAAAAATCCCATCACTAGAAGCGACAGGAACTACTAGAATCGTATATAGCTTTAATCGGTTGCCTCCTAAAACATCTGTAAACAACTGATCTCCTATTACAACAACCTCTGTTGGTTTAAGCTCCATCATTTGCTGTGCTCTTTTAAAAGCTTTATTAAAAGGCTTCCGCGCGCTAAATACAAATGGGATATTAAGAGGATCGGCAAATAATGAAACTCTCTTTTTGTTATTATTAGATACGATAACAAGCTTAAAGCCCTTTTCCTCAACTTTTTCAAACCATTTGATTAATTCAGGAGTTGCTCCAGGTCGATCCCATTCAATCAGCGTATTATCTAGATCTGTAATGATACCTTTAACTCCTCTTTCTTTCAATTCATCTAAATCAATCTCATAAATTGAGTGTGCATGCATGTCCGGCAACAATTGTTTCAACATGTAGGTAATCTCACCTCATTTGCTCATTTTCTATTTCAAGCTTGGCCTATTTTCTATTTTGTTCTGTAGATTAAAAAATTCATTTTTATTCAATTAGGAGGATGGTATGATTGTATTAGTTCATCTAGTCCTTCTATTTTAACAAGTTTTATATGAAAAAACACCCAATATTCATTGGATGTTTTTTATCTTGGGTATATGCGGATGTACTCTCTTGGCTGAAATGGCTCGTCATCATACCGGGGGTGACGCTCCTCAAGCTGAAAGGGACGAATTCTGTTCTCAAGAGAATCTCTGCGTGCCTTATCATTTGGTACCCACCAATCGTTAAGAATCCACGTACCAAGAAATAAAAGGACGAAAATTAACAAGCTAATTATGGCTTTCCCTCTAAGGTTTAACAACTCAATCAACTCCAATTTCTGTTCATTAACAGCCTTCCATGTTTGGAGTTTAATTATTCATTGAAAATATCTTAAAAATATAAAGCACAAGCTTTGATATTATCTGTGATTTTTTATACAATAGTAAAGCATAAGGATTCATGTGCGGATTTCTTTTTATTTCTTGTTTTTTCCATTAAAAAAAGTGTTAAATGGTTAGGGAACTAGAAGTGACGGTTATGATTGATAAAGGAGGATTACTTTTGACGCTCTTACACTTTGTTATATTAGCACCCTTTTTATTAGCTATTATTGTTCCATTCCTTTTTAAGTATTTACGCTCTATTCATACAGGTTGGTTTGTTCTTATCCTTCCTACTCTCCTCTTTGCTTATTTAATACAGTTTATACCTACTGTTCAAGGTGGTACACCTATCCAAGAAACGATTCCTTGGATTCCTTCATTGAATATATATTTTAATGTGTATATAGATGGTTTAGGGCTATTATTTGGTTTATTGATTACAGGGATCGGTGCACTTGTTGTTCTTTATTCTATTTTCTACTTGTCAAAGGAGAAGGAAGCACTAAATTCCTTCTACGTATACCTCTTGATGTTTATGGGAGCTATGCTAGGTGTAGTTCTTTCCGATAACTTAGCTGTGCTTTATGTCTTTTGGGAATTAACTAGTCTTTCCTCCTTTTTATTAATTGCTTACTGGTATCAGCGTGAACGCTCACGTTACGGTGCATTGAAATCTATGCTGATTACAATGTTCGGTGGATTCATGATGCTTGGTGGATTTGTTATGCTATATGTCATGACAGGGACATTTAGTATTCGTGAAATTATTGGACAGGCGGATCAGATTACGGATCATGCATTGTTCCTTCCAGCCATGCTCCTTATTTTACTTGGAACGTTTACAAAGTCTGCTCAATTCCCGTTCCATATTTGGCTACCTGATGCGATGGAGGCACCAACGCCTGTCAGTGCATACCTACATTCTGCGACGATGGTTAAGGCTGGAATTTACCTTGTTGCCCGCTTAAGTCCAGTGTTTGCTGGAACTTCAGAATGGTTTTGGATATTATCTATCTTTGGAATTGTCACCCTGTTCTGGGGCTCTTTCTTCGCCGTTAAGCAAACGGATTTGAAGGCTTTATTAGCGTATTCAACGATTAGCCAATTAGGACTCATTATGTGCTTGTTAGGAGTAGGCTCAGCAGCTGTACGTTTCGGCTATGGGGACGCATCCACGATTTATACGACTGCAACCTTAGCTGCGATCTTCCATTTATTTAATCATTCAACCTTCAAAGGAACTTTATTTATGGTCGTCGGTATAGTTGACCACGAGACAGGGACGAGGGATTATCGTAGGCTTGGTGGTTTAATTACCTTGATGCCTATCTCCTTTACTCTAGCTGTAATTGGAGCTTTTTCTATGGCTGGACTTCCTCCTTTCAATGGATTTTTGAGTAAGGAGCTGTTCTTTACTGGAGTACTAAATATTACAGAAGCTGGAATATGGAATATCGAGACGTGGGGGATGCTCTTCCCTATTGTGGCTTGAATTGCTAGTGTATTTACCTTTATCTATAGTATGATTTTGGTTTTCCGTACGTTTACGGGAACCTATAAGCTTGATGTTCCTTCAAGAAAAATTCATGAGCCATCTATCGGGATGCTTATTCCTCCTATTATATTAGGTTCATTAGTGTTGGTTTTCGGGTTATTTCCTAACCTACTTTCTTATACCATCATCCAACCAGCGATGGCTGCTGTGCTGCCAAGCCTGCTTCAAGGGACAGAACAATTCACAGTTAAAATTGAGCATTGGCACGGCTGGACACCAGAATTATATATGACGATCGGTGTAGTAGGGCTAGGTACACTTATGTATCTGAGCTTCAACCAATGGGGAAGGCTGTATCAATGGTTCCCTAAACGCTTTACGCTTAGCAGTGTTTATGACATGGGCTTAAAGGGCATCGAAAGAGGCTCTAAGGCTATCACTGATTTCCATATGACAGGCTTTATCCGTGATTACCTAGTGTATATTTTTGCTTTCATTGTTTTAGTTTTAGGAGGAGCATTTTTCTTCCTTGATGCGTTCTCCTTCAGCTTAGCGAACACGGCTGATATTAGTGTTACAGAATTTATCATTGTACTGACAATTGCTATTGCGGCGATTGGTACGGTGTTCTCTCGTTCAAGAATAACCGCTCTTATTTTTGCCGGAGTAGCTGGATTTACTGTTTCCTTGCTATTTGCTATATTCCGCGCTCCTGATCTAGCTTTGACTCAAATCGTAGTAGAAACAATTTCGGTGGCCTTATTCTTGCTTTGCTTTTATCATTTACCGAAGCTACGTAAAGAGGTTAATCGGATTCCTTTTAGGTTAACGAATTTAGTAATATCCTTAGGTGTAGGAATAATAATGACGTTAATCGCTCTTTCAGCTCACGCAGAAAGACTGTTTCCTGCTATCTCTAGTTACTTTATCGAAAACAGCTATAAAGAAGCTGGCGGTAAAAATATAGTGAACGTACTACTTGTAGATTTCCGTGGCTTTGATACGTTCTTAGAAATTTTAGTTCTGGCCATGGTATCCATCGGGGTCTATACGCTCATTAAGCTTCGTCTGGCAAAGGAGGAATCTGAAAATGATACGATATAATGATGTCATGCTGCAAACTGTTACAAAGCTCATTTCCTTCATTATTTTAACGTTTGCCGTGTATATCTTTTTCAATGGACATAATAATCCGGGCGGTGGGTTCATTGGAGGATTGCTTACAGCTGCTTCATTAGTCCTCCTTTATCTAGCATTTGATTTGGAAACCATGCGTAAAGTCGTCCCGATTGATTTTAAGCTCGTAACTGCAACAGGGCTACTTATTGCCACTGTCTTTGGGGCGGGAAGCTTCATTTTTGGAGAGCCTTTTCTGAGTCAGACGTATGATTACTTTGATCTACCTATTCTAGGGGAAAATACGGAGCTGGCTACAGCTTTGATCTTTGATCTTGGCGTCTACCTTGCTGTAGTTGGTTCGACGATGACGACCACTCTAGCGATTGGGGGGGATCAAGGCTAATGGAAATTTTAATGGCTCTACTAGTCGGTGTTCTATTTACTACCGCCGTCTATCTGATTTTATCTAAAAGTCTTATTCGCATTATCTTAGGAACTCTTTTACTCAGCCATGGGGTACATTTACTCTTGCTGACGATGGCTGGACTGAAAACAGGTGCTCCACCATTATTAGGATTAGAGGCTGATAGCTATGTAGACCCACTACCTCAAGCTTTAATATTGACAGCTATTGTTATCAGCTTTGGAGTAACAGCCTTCTTCTTGGTACTTGCTTATCGTGCCTATAAGGAGCTTGGAACAGATGATATGGATCAATTAAGGGGCACTGAAAATGAATAATATAGTTGTTTTACCTATCCTTATTCCTTTGTTAACCGGTATTATCCTATTGTTTTTTAGGAATCAAATTAAGCTACAAAGAGCATTAAGTACACTATCGCTTCTTTTGGTAGCAGGGGTTTCCTTTTATCTGATTTATGAGGTAAACACGTACGGTATCCAGACGCTACGATTTGGAGGCTGGGTTCCTCCTTATGGGATTGTTTTTGTAGCAGATATGCTTGCTGTACTACTTGTAGCAGCTACAGCTATTGTTGCCTTAGCTTGTCTATGGTTTGCCTTCCGTTCGATTGGGGAGGCAAGAGAAAAGTTTTACTTTTACCCTATATTTCAATTTCAAATTGTTGGTGTATGTGGGTCCTTCTTAACAGGTGATCTGTTTAACTTGTTTGTTTGCTTTGAGGTTATGCTATTGGCTTCCTACGTGTTAATTTCGATTGGAGGTACGAAACGTCAGCTAAGAGAATCCATTAAATATTTGCTCATTAACATTATCTCTTCAGCCTTGTTTGTTGCTTCTATTGCGTATCTCTATGCCATCACAGGAACACTAAATATTGCTCACCTTTCTGAACGAATTGCCGAAGCTGGACAGGGGCCACTATTAACTTTAGTATCTATTCTTCTGATGATTGTTTTCAGTCTTAAAGCTGCCTTATTCTTATATTTCTGGCTTCCTGGAGCGTACAGTGCACCTCCTACACCTATTGCCGCTTTATTTAGCGCCTTATTAACTAAAGTTGGGATTTATGCACTTATCCGTGTTTTCACGATCATCTTCTATCATGAAGCAGGGATTACTCATATGCTCCTCGGTTGGTTAGCAGTCGTAACCATTATTATGGGCGTGATAGGAGCAGTTGGCTCCTCAGACGTACGGAAAATCCTTGCCTATAACGTTGTCGCAGCTGTTGGGTTTATTATTTTGGGACTAGCATTCTTCTCTACGACATCTCTTGCTGGAGCAATCTTTTATTTAATTCATGATATGGTCATTAAAGCCCTCCTCTTCCTTTTGGGTGGATTAACCATTGCCATTGCAGGTACAAGTCAGCTAAAAAAGATGGGTGGACTAATGAAGCAATACCCACTCATTGGCTGGATGGTCCTTGTTTCTGCACTTGCTCTAGCAGGTGTTCCCCCACTCAGTGGATTTATTGGGAAGCTGTTAATTGTTCAGGGAGGACTTGAAGCAAGCGAAGCAACGGGAATATTCTTCTGGTTTGTTATCGTCAGCCTAGTGACAAGCTTACTAATTCTTTACTCCATCGTTAAGATCTTCCTTAATGCGTATTGGAGCGAGTCGAAGATGGCGACAAGCAGTGAGGAAACGTTCTCTTTAAAAGGTCTAGTCGCACCGTGTGCTTTCTTGCTTTTACTTTCAATGGCCATTGGGCTTGGTGCTGAAGCTATTCTTCCATTCGTATGGCAAGCGGCTGAAACATTAATGGATCCTTCTATCTATATTGATGCGATTCAGTTAAAGGAGTAGATAAGCATGTCCTTTCAGATTATATTAAACCTTATACTAGCTTTTGTTTGGATGTTCCTGACGAATAACTGGAGTTACCAGGGCTTTACTATCGGGTATCTTATAGGACTCGTGTGTATCTATTTCCTTCGACGCTTTATTCCATATAGCTTTTACGTTAGAAAGCTATATTTTATCATTCGGATCTTGTTGCTCTTTTTTACAGAGCTCGTTGTTTCAAGCTATGATGTACTAAAGCATGTCGTTAGCCCTAAGCTCAATATTCAACCGGGAATCTTTACTCTGCATACCGAGCTGGATACAGAATGGGAGATCACCATTTTATCCTTGTTGATTGCCCTTACACCTGGAACCGTTACACTAGAAATTTCTCCTCAGAGAAATATTCTATATATCCATGCTATGGACGTTCCTAAAGCGGAAGTTACCGTCACTCTGATTAAAGAGAAGTTCGAAAGAAAGATTATGGAGGTGAGCCGTAAATAATGCTAGAAACTATTGTCGTTGTATCTATGATCCTTTTAGCGATCTCTGTCCTTGCCTGCCTATTCAGAGTCATTAAAGGACCTTCGATGCCAGATCGTATCATTGCCTTGGATACAATTGGGATTAATATAATCGGTCTAGTGGCTCTCCTTTCCATTCATCTAAAAACACAGGCATTTTTTGAAATCATCCTGTTGATTGGTATCCTTGCGTTTATTGGAACAGTCGCCTTTTCAAAATATATCGAAAGGGGTGTAGTCATTGAACGTAAACGAGATTAGTACATGGATTATTGCTATTCTGATATTAATTGGAGCTATTTTAAGTGTTTTGAGTGCGTTTGGTCTGATTCGTTTGCCTGACATTTACACCCGTTCACATGCAGCGGCCAAGAGTGCAACGTTAGGAATTCTCTGTATCCTTACAGCCGTCTTTCTGTTCTTCTGGCTCATTGAGGATAATATTAGTGCTAAGGTGCTTCTAGGGATTGTCTTCGTCTTTTTAACAGCGCCAGTAGCTACACATTTAGTCACTCGTGCCGCGTATCATTCTCGGGTTCCAATGTGGGAGAAGAGTATTAGGGATGATTTAAAGCTGGCGTTAAGTGAAGAAGATTATAATGTTGAGTCATCAGAGGATGAGAATGAGGAAGAAGAAAATAAATAAAGCTCATTTTCCTGTAGGAAAAGGGCCAGAAGGTGTTGCTGTACATCCTAATGGACAGCATTTATATGTGGCAAATCAGGATGACAACAACCTATATGTCATAGATAAGGATAGCTTTGAAGTATTGTTTAAACGCCGTATAGGTGCTTGCCCTGTTCGTCTTGTTTTTTCACCTGATGGCAAATATGCTCTTATTCCAAATCGTGAATCTGGTGATCTATCTATTATTGAAACAGAGCAGCAGATTAACGGTCAGATTCGGCCTTGGGAGGTCAAACGAATTCGAGTTGGGGTGTGGCCAGGCGGAACGGTGTTTAACCCTGAGGGCTCCTATGCATACGTAGCCAATAATAAAACAGATGACATCTCTGTTATTAACATGCACACATTAAAAGAAGAAGATCGGATTGATGCAGGAATACATCCTGATGGTATTGCTTATCTAAGAAAATAATAAGTGAACTATTGCTCCAAAGGAAATCTCTTGTAGCAATGAAATCGGATTAAACTAATAAAGCCAAGGGTCTATTTACTTTTAAATAGGTCCTTGGCTTTATTTAATATATAAATCTTGATGGCATTGGCTGGCATTAACAGATCAACAATTTTTACAAAAACGGGCTTGTCTACATACTCACATAAAGTCACCATCAGCATAGAATAATTGAGAAGTGTATCCTATTTGTTGCCATAATGAAACTTTATTGAACGGGGGCTTGTTTATGAGTTCTGCAATCGCCATTCTTATATCTGTTTCAACAACGTATTCCTCCATGCTCATTAGGAGTTACTTAAGGAAGAAACGATGTTAGCTCATCTAGCATCGCCAATTTTTCACAGATTTAATCTCTTATCTTATCTACTCATAATGTTCCCCTAAACTAGATCCACCTTGTTGATAAATTTCTTTATTTCTATTATAAGCATAGATATATTTACTAGATGGTTCATCTTTAAAGACAACAATCCCATGGTATGCTCCTGCCTTAAACCATTGATGCGATATATATAGCTTTTTAATATCTGCTTCTTCGTAGTTTTTAACATTAAATAAATAATATTCTAAATCAGATTTCATTTGTACTCTTTTATTGTTAATTGAGATTGAAGAGACCTACAAATATCAGTGATATAAAATTATTAATATACCGAATATAATAACAAATAATAAAGATATCACTTATAATTGACTTACCATCGCCTCGATTTGATCCAGCCAAGCTGTACGCGTCTCCTTGTCGGAGCTCGGTACAGACTCGAAAAATACATGTTGCAGCACTTCTATGCCGCAGTATTCAAATATACCAGTGTCAGAAGTCAATAATAGCGCCTTATCCATGCCGATGGCCGCATATTGGGCATGCGATTTTCCTTGCGTGTTGAAGATTAAGGCTTTTTTGCCTTTCAGCATTCCCATTTGTTCGCCATTCACGTAACGGTAGGCAAACCCATAAGTAAAGACACGGTCAATATAGCCTTTGACGATTGCAGGCAGTCCGGTCCACCAGATCGGATAGATGAAAATGATGACGTCTGCCCACTTCAGATAATTATGCTCCTGTTCAATTTCCTCGCCAATGCCACCCAAAATTTCACTGCTGCTGACGACGGGTTGAAACTCCATCTCGTACAAATCGCGCACTACATATTCGTGTCCCTTTTGGCGAAGGCCTCGGATGGTAGCTTCCAGAATGGCATGATTAAAGCTTTCTTTTCGTGGATGAGCATACACAATTAAATGGTTCATAAGATTGACTCCTCTCAATTTTTCAGTTGTATTTTCACTACTACAAAGTTAAGTGATTAATTAATTTCAATATTATCCGGTAATGCTGAAAACAATAACTTGACCAGTATTAATTATTGATTAATCAATAATTAATAGGTAAAACATCGATTGTATTCGTTCCTCCTATTACTAATCAAAACTTTTTAAATTCACCTTTTCACCCCCATAAATTATTGATCAATCAATAATTATTAATTAAATAAATAACCAATTTCATTTGATTATTTATTTTTATCAATAAGTTCAGGGAAATCTAAGAAATAAGAGATATTACATAACATCCCTCTAGCTAGAAAAGTAGTTACTTCTCTTTCGGCATTTTCTATTCCAGCTGAGCTAAACCTCTCTAAAGTGTAACTTCTTATAAGGGCCAGACCATTCTTTGCAGCTTCCCGTATAGCTTTTTCTGTTATGGAAATTCCGATTACCTGCAAAGCGATTTCATTTGGATGTAATACAGACAGTTCTTCATAAGCTTCAATCATCTTGTTAACGAGTTGTTCTGAGCTCGACTCAACATTTTTAAAAGTTTGAATGATTCTATCAAACGCACGATCTAAGGCTGCGATAAATAGCTCTTCTTTTGTTTTAAAAAACTTAAATACATACGGCTGTGATATACCCGCTTTTTCTGCTATATGTGCAGTTGTTGTATTATAGTAACCTTTTATTGCAAATACTTCTAATCCCGCTTCAAGAATATCTTCCTTACGATTTCCCTTTTTAGGTCTTGCCATATTTAACACCCATTTCATTTATACTTATTTATTGATTGATCAATTATAAATTAATATAATACATTTTATCTCCTAATGCAAGTGCCATGACAATTTTTTAAAGTTATTTAAATATATGTTTTACAAAGACTTACCGAATATATTATATCTTTTTATTAGTATTGTAACAATTTCGTATTTAAAACGACGGAAAGAATAAGTGATGTTAGTACTGCTTTCAAACAAAAAATAAGCACCTCATTTCACTTTATTGTGATTATTGAGATGCTTAGCATTTATTGAATCATTACCTATCAGTTCTTCATTTTCGGATCTAATGCATCACGCAAGCCATCCCCAATAAGGTTAAATCCAAGGACAAGTAGCATGATAGACATCCCCGGAAATAACACTGTCCATGGTGCATTTTGGATAAACCCTCTTGAATCTGATAGCATTTTCCCCCACTCAGGAGTTGGTGGCTGTGCTCCTAAGCCCAAAAATCCTAAGGCAGCCGCTTCTAGAATAGCTGTACCGAATCCTAATGTTGCCTGTACAATGATTGGAGCCAAGCTATTAGGGAGAATGTGTTGAAAGATGATTCGACCATGGCGCATCCCTTGGGCTTTCGCTGCCATAATAAATTCCTCTTCCTTTATGCTTAGTACTTTTGATCGTACCAGCCTTCCAAACACAGGTATATTAACAATCGCAATGGCTATTAATGCATTCTCCAGAGAAGGTCCTAGAATAGCTACAATAGCAATAGCCAATAGTATCCCTGGGAAAGCTAATAAAATATCAAAAATACGTGAGATAAAAATATCCGTCCACCGTCCGAAATAACCTGCTAGTAGCCCTAAGAACGTCCCGAAAAGAGCTGCGCCAGTAACAGCTACAAATCCAACCCATAAGGATATCCTCGCTCCATATGCAATTCTAGTAAACATATCTCTCCCGAAATCGTCTGTCCCAAACCAATGTTCATTTGACGGAGGTTGAAGGCGATTAACCATTTCCTGCTTATCATACGTATAGCTTGATAACAAAGGAGCCGTTATGGCCACAAGGACAAAAAATAGAATAATCCCGGCTCCTATAAGAGCAAGCTTATTTTTCTTTAAGGAGCGGTACGCATCTCTCCAAGGTGAAGAGGCTTTTTCCATATCCTGTTTAGGCTGTGGAGTGGAAGCTGGATCTATGTGTACAGTTGCCATAATATCACCTCTTATTTATAGTTAATCCTTGGATCGATATAGGAATACAGCAGGTCAACAATCAGATTAATGACAACGAATATAAACGCAACAACTAGAATACCTGACTGAATAACAGGATAATCTCGAAACATAATAGCCTCGTAGATGTACCGACCTAATCCAGGCCAGGCAAAGATCGTCTCTGTTAATATTGCTCCTCCTAAAAGAGAACCCATTTGTAAACCCACCACAGTAAGAACAGGAATCATAGCATTTCTGAGCCCATGCTTATAGATAACTAAGAACTGATGAGCTCCTTTTGATTTTGCCGTTCTGATATAGTCTGAGCGTAAAACCTCAAGCATACTTGAACGAGTCATACGAGCAATGATGGCCATTGGAATCGTTCCAAGAGCAACTCCAGGTAAGATTAAATGCTTTAAGGCCACTTGAAATTGATCAAACCTACCACTTAATAATGAATCTATTAAATTGAAATGGGTGACAGAAGTAATTGGATCTCTAGCATTTTCTCGGCCGAATGCAGGCAACCAGCCTAGCTCTTGAGCGAAAACCCACTGCTCCATTAAGCCTAGCCAAAAAATAGGCATAGACACACCAATTAAAGCGATAATCATACAGACATAGTCAAATATTGAATTCTGTTTCCATGCACTAATAATTCCCGCGTTCACTCCTACAATAATGGCAAACAGCATACTAAACATCGTTAATTCGACGGTAGCCGCAATAAATGGTTTTATTTCCTCGGCAATGGCTTTTCTTGAACGTAAAGAATCTCCTAGGTCGCCTTGGAGTAAACCTTTCACATAGAGACCATATTGTTCGTAAAGTGGTTTATTTAGGCCTAGGTTTTGTTCAAATTCTTCGATCGCTTGAGGTGTAGCTTGATCTCCTAAAATGGTCAGAGCTGGATTGCCAGGGATAAAATAAATAATGGCAAATGTGATAATGGTCATCCCAAATAAAACAGGAAGGAGCATTAGAATCCTTCTTACCGTGTACGCTAACATGATTCCACCTCAATTTCTTCGATGAGCTATATCAAAACAGATAATTTATTATGTATAAAAGGGGGTAGTAGAGAGGAATGCTCTACTACCCTTCTTCCCATCACTGGAGTCATTAGATCTAAAAACACTCTAACCTTCTACTTTCTTTGCTTGCTTTCTATACGAAATATTCTTACTCTCTCCATCCCATTAATATGGGATTACTACAATCAATTTGCTAAATCAACGTTAGCTAAAGATTCACTTGTTGATGGATGAGGAACATAGTTCAGCACATTACTGCTACTCGCTAAAACAGGTCTGTTATGAACAAGTGGAATCCATGGAGCCTCATTATGAATAATTTCTAGAGCTTCTTGATACATATCATCTCTCGCTTGCTCATCGATCTCTTCAATGGCCCGCGTAAACAGATCTGAAACAACTTCATTACGATAGAATGTTCTATTCCCACCTGGAATGGCACTAATACTAAGAAGGTTATTTACAAAGTAATCTGGATCACCGTTAGTACCTGACCAACCAAGCATAAATACGTCTTGTAGACCTTGAACCAATTCCTCCTGATACGTAGCCCATTCTCTTGTTACAATATTAGCTTTCAAACCAACATTAGCGAAGTCTGCCTGAAGTGCTTCAGCAGCCTTTTGTGGATCTGGCATATAAGGACGTGCAACTGGCATTGTCCAAAGATCAAACTCAAAGCCATCCGGATATCCCGCTTCAGCCAGCAATTCCTTAGCTCTTTCTGGATCGTACGCATACTCCTCAATAGAGTCGTTATACCCTAGATACCCTGGTGGTAGAGGATTCTTAGCTGTTTCAGCTAAATTTCCGTATAGCCCTACTATTAAGGCTTCTTTATTTACAGCGTGATTTAAAGCAATACGTACCTTTGGATCAGTAAATGGCTCCTTCTCTGTGTTAAATCCAAGATATCCAACATTATTTGGTAAACGCTCGTATAATGTTAAATTAGCATCTGATTCAACACTTGATACATCATCTGGATTTAATCCATCCATCAAATCGATATCCCCTGAACGTAACGCTGTTAATCGCGCTGAGTTATCAGGAATAACTTGGAATATAACCGTATCTAGAATAGGTTGTCCTTGCTTCCAATAGTTAGGGTTCTTATCTAACGTAATTGATTCGTTTTTCTTCCAATCCCTAAAGACAAACGGTCCTGTCCCAACTGGATTTTCAATAACGTCTGATCCATAGTCCGCAAAGCTTTGCGGTGAAGCAATACTAAAGGCAGACATAGCAAGCTTTTTCAAGAAACCAGCATTCTTTTTATTTAGAACAAACTCAATGGTAAATTCATCGACTCTTACAATATCGTCAATGATATGTCCTTCGTCACCTTTAAAGCCACCAAACTCATTTCCATAATAGGTGTAGTTAAACCCTAAATCTGCATAATGATGCTCATGATTTTTGTCAGACCAGCGATCAAAGTTGAAGATAACAGCATCTGCGTTAAATTCTGTTCCATCGTGGAAGGTGACTCCCTCACGTAGGTGCAAGCGATAACGTAATCCATCATCTAAAATCTCAAAATCATGGGCTAGCCCTTCTTGAATTTCAAAGGAATCGTCAGCAAATTCTAATAAGGATTCAAAAATCTGACGTGTAACCCTTGAAACCTCACCGTCTGTAGTTGTTGGTGGATCAAGGTTTGTAGAGTCTGCACCACGAGCGAAAATTAAAGTTTTAGGAGCAGAGGATTCACTGGTATTCGTATTCGTATTCGTATTCGTATCCGTATTTTCCGAATCTTGTCCCCCATCCTCACTATCTGCCGGAGCTGAAGAATTTCCTCCACAGGCTGCCAGAGCAACCACTACAGCCAGCATAAGAATGAAAAATAGTAATGACTTTTTACGCATTTGTTTTCCCCCTTAAGGTAATCTTAGTTTTCTCTCCTCGATCATGTTGTTTTGATAACTGATTTGCAATATCTGAAATCTTCAGATATTTATTGCTATATCATAACATTGCCGAATCAGTATAAGTGACAGGCAACGGAATGACCATCGGATGTTTGCTTAAATTCCGGGCGTTCGATCTTACAAATTTCCATACAGTCTGGACATCTAGTATGGAAAGCACACCCTGGTGGAGGGCTTGCAGGGCTCGGTACGTCCCCCTTCAGCACAATCCTATCCTTTTTCTCATCTGGATCAACAGATGGTACGGACGAAAGCAATGCCTTAGTATAAGGATGCTTAGGCTGTTCATAAAGCTGATCCTTATCGGCTAATTCAATTAAGCGACCAAGGTACATGACCCCTACACGGTCTGAAATATGCTTAACAACACTTAGGTCGTGAGCAATAAAAATATAAGTAAGCTGAAATTCCCTTTGTAAATCCTGCATAAGATTAAGCACCTGAGATTGAATGGAAACATCTAAAGCCGACACCGGTTCATCGGCAACAATTAGTTTAGGGTGCACAGTCAAAGCTCTAGCAATTCCAATTCGTTGACGTTGGCCTCCACTGAATTGATGTGGATATCTCTTCGCATGAAAGCTGTTTAATCCCACAACCTCAAGCATTTCGTGAACTTTCCTCCGTCTCTCTTTCACAGAGCCTACTCCATGCACAATTAAAGGTTCAGCTAGAATTTTCTCAATGGTGTGTCTTGGATTAAGTGAAGCATAAGGATCCTGAAACACAATTTGCATATCCCTTCTTAATTTACGCAAAGATTGTTCATTTAGACTTGTGATTTCTGTCCCTTCAAAGTAAACTTGTCCTTCAGTCGGCTCTATTAGCCTTAATATAGACCGTCCTGTGGTCGATTTCCCACAGCCACTCTCCCCTACTAGTCCAAGCACTTCACCTGGATAAACAGCAAAAGAAACATCATCAACAGCCTTCACTTGTCCTATCGTTCTTCCAAGAACACCGCCTTTGATGGGAAAGTACTTCTTTAAATTTTTTACTTCTAATAATGCTTGTGCTTCAGCCAACCTGAATCCCCCCGATATCCTGATGTAATAAGCACCTACACATATGTGAAGGTGTTAGCTCAATTAAGGACGGCTCCTGAATTCTACAGATATCCATAACTGCTTCACAACGTGGTGCGAATCTACAGCCTTGAGAAAGTGAACCAGGCTTAGGAACATTTCCTGGTATTGAATAGAGCCTTTGCTGTTTTTCAGCTAGCTTAGGTATGGATTTAATAAGCCCTTTTGTATAAGGATGCTGTGGATCTTTTATAATTGTGCGTACTGACCCTTCCTCAACAATTCTCCCTCCATACATGACAATAACCCTGTCACACACCTCGGTGACCACTCCTAAATCATGAGTAATGAGCATTATAGCTGTACCATGCTCTCTGTTCAAGTCTTTCATTAATTCAAGTATTTGTGCTTGAATGGTTACATCTAATGCTGTTGTGGGCTCATCAGCTATTAATAGCTTGGGCTGACAGGACATAGCCATCGCAATCATTACTCTTTGTCGCATCCCACCAGATAGCTGATGAGGATATTCATCCATGATTTGCTCTGCTCGTGGGATTCCCACTTGTTTAAGCATGGCCAATGCCCGATTAGAGGCTTCTTTTTTGCTAATCTTCCTATGTATCTTTATCATTTCAATGATTTGATTTCCAATCGTATAAACGGGATTTAGAGAGGTCATTGGCTCTTGAAAAATCATAGCAATCTCGTTCCCTCTGATTTTTCTCATCTTTCTTTCACTCAATTGAGCAAGATCGACTTGCTTTTGATTCTGTTCCAGCAGGATTTCACCACCTACTATTTTTCCAGGCGGACTAGGAACTAAGCCCATAATGGAAAGAGAGGTAACACTTTTACCGCAGCCTGACTCTCCTACAATTCCTAGGATTTCTCCTTCACGAACCTGAAAGCTTATCCCTTCTACTGCAGGTATATTCCCATGATCAGAAATAAAATAAGTATGTAAATCATTAACTTGTAAAATGGAGTCTTTAGACAAGAATCTCCCTCCCTCAATGTCGAAATACGTTGAATAATGTCTAAAGATTAATAACAGTTTAAATTTTCTTTATTTATCATGTATTCTATATTTTATTATTAACTCCTTCATTTTTCAACCAAATTTCTGAAAATACTCAATTTACTCAAATTAATCCTATTATTTCTATAAAAATTGATCATTTTGTATATTTTATTCGTGAAAACATTTTCATAAAATAAGAATCAAATGGATAGGAGGGATACAGATGAATATCATCGTTGCAGCAGATTCCTACAAAGGAAGCTTAAGCTCTATTGAAGTAGGAAAAGCTATACGCCGTGGAATGCAACAGGCTCTTCCCGCAGCAAGTATTTCTGTGATTCCTATGGCTGATGGAGGAGAAGGAACTTTAGACGCTTTTCAGTTTTTATTTAAGGGCGAGACTATTTCTTTTTCCTGCCTTGATCCGAGAGGGAAGCAACATCAAGCAACCTATGGTTTGATAAAAGAGAAAAAGCTCGCCATAATTGAAAGCGCTTTAATCGTAGGCTTAACTCACCTGAAGAAATCATCCACCTCCCCACTAGAAACAACCTCTTTTGGTGTAGGACAATGTCTCCTTCACGCCATTGATCATGGTGCTGAAGAAATTATTATAGGCCTGGGAGGCTCAGGAACAAATGATGGTGGGATAGGATTATTGGAGGCTTTAGGAGCTAAATTCTATAGCAAAGGCTCACAGCTTACTCATGTCAAAGCGAGGCATTTAGATGAAATTGATCAAATTGATTTAACCACACTTGATCCGAGAGTGAAGACATGCACGATTACAATCGCTGCAGACGTAGAAAACCCACTCTTTGGAGATCATGGAGCCACTGCTGTATTTGGTCCACAGAAAGGAGTGACGCCAGAGCTACACGATATTTTAGAGAAGGGCATGATAAACTATGCTTCTGTCATTGACCCTTCCGCAAGCTTTTCTAGTTTAAAAGGAGCAGGAGCTGCTGGAGGACTTGGCTT
This sequence comes from Bacillus horti, assembly GCF_030813115.1. NCBI lineage: Bacteria > Bacillati > Bacillota > Bacilli > Caryophanales > Bacillaceae > Caldalkalibacillus > Caldalkalibacillus horti. Next base: position 48,183 of record NZ_JAUSTY010000001.1, read on the forward strand.
TGCCTTGTTGCTACTAAACGCATCTATACGATCTGGCGCTGAATTGCTTTATGATTATTTACATCTTGAAGAGAAACTGCAGCAGGCAGATTTATTGATTTCTGGAGAAGGAAAAACAGATGAACAAACCATGTATGGAAAAGCTCCTTTTTTTCTAGCTCAAAAAGCTAAACAGGTAGACGTTCCCGTCATCTTTATCTCTGGTAGCCTTGGATCAGGTCTAGAACAGCTTAGCACTTCTGTTGACGCCTGCTTTTCTATTGTACCTAAGCCTGCAACGCTAGAGGAATCAATGAACAAAGCAGCTCTATGGGTGGAAGACACAGCTTATCAAATTGGAAAAGTACTTTCCATTCAGCAAAAATAAAAGCAATGAAAGTGAGGAGGAATCATTATGGTTGAGGGACCACTCTTAATTCTTGTTTTAGTTCTTACAATTGTTTTTATCATATGGGGGACATCAAAACTAAAGATTCATCCTTTCCTTGTCCTTTTAACAGCCACGTTTCTAGTTGGCTTTCTATCAGGTATGCCTTTTTCCACTATTGTTGAATCCATCAATGGTGGCTTCGGTGGATTAATGACAGGCATTGGTTTAGTGATTGTTCTCGGCACAATTATTGGCGTGATCCTAGAAAAATCTGGAGCTGCTTTAAAAATGGCTGAGATCATCATTCGAATTATTGGGGAAAAACATCCACAGCTAGCCATGTCTTTAATCGGAGCTCTAGTAAGCATTCCTGTATTCTGTGATTCGGGCTATGTGATCTTATCCAGCTTAAAAAAGGCAATGGCTAAAAAAGCAAATGTTGCCCTTGCATCAATGTCAATCGCTTTGGGAACTGGTCTTTATGCTACTCATACTCTTGTTCCACCTACTCCTGGCCCAATTGCAGCAGCAGGTAATATAGGGGTATCAGATTACCTTGGATTGGTGATTATGGTCGGAATTGTAGTTGCTATTGTAGCCATGACCGTTGGCTTTATTTGGGCAAAAACAATAGCTTCAAAGATCAGAATTGAAGGAGAAGATGACCATATTTCGTACGAAGACGTATTAAAGCAATTTGGAAAGCTCCCTTCTGCCTGGAAATCCTTCGCTCCCTTAGTAGTACCTATTTTCCTTATAGGATTATCTTCTATTGTCTCTGTAGCTAACTATGAAGGGTTCGGCTCTTCATTCATTGTTTTCCTTGGTTCTCCAACAGTTGCTCTTTTTATTGGTCTTCTTTTCTCTTTGTTACTACTGCCTAGCTTTCAATCTAAGCAATTAAATACTTTTGTAAGTGAAGGTATTCAGCATGCTGCTCCTATTTTACTTATTACTGGAGCTGGGGGCGCCTTAGGGCGTGCATTGTCAAACACATCATTATCTGATTTGATTCAAGGTATTAGCGAAACGGAAATGCTGACTGGTGCATTTTTCTTGCTCATTCCGTTTCTTATTGCCGCTGGCTTAAAAACAGCACAGGGTTCAACAACAGCCGCTCTCGTTGTTACGTCTGCTCTTGTCGCTCCGTTGCTTCCTAATTTCGGCATTGAAACACCTTTGCAGCTTGCACTGGTTGTGATGGCTATAGGAGCTGGTGGAATGACCGTTTCTCACGCAAACGACAGCTACTTTTGGGTAGTGACTCAATTCAGCGGAATGCAGGTTAAGGATGCATATAAGGCACATACAATGGCTACTCTACTACAGGGAATTGCCGCTTTTCTAACAACATTTGTCTTGTATCTCTTATTCGTCTAGATATAAACTACTAATAGGGTATCTACCGGGGCATCCCTCTGCATAAGCAGATGGGATGCTTTTATATCACACTGTTGTATAAAAAAGGAGAGCTTGCTGATGAAGCTATCACCTGAATTGGCTCAGGAAATGGTACATAAAACGATTCCGATTATCGGAACAAATATTAATATCATGAATGAAGAAGCCAAAATCATAGGTTCTGGTCAAGCAGATCGACTTTTTCAATATCATGATGGTGCAGCCCAAGCTATTAGGCAACAAAAAACGATTGAAATCTATGCTACGGACAATATTCCTGTTGGCACGAAGCCAGGTATAAATATGCCTATTGCGTTTCAAGGCAGAATTATTGGAGTAGTAGGGATTACAGGACATCCACATGAATATAGGCAGTTTGCCCAAATGGTCAAGGTTTATGTGGAAATGCTGGTTGAACAGAATGATTTATTGCAGCATATTCAGGGAGAGTCAAAGGCCAAGGATTTGTTACTTTTAGATTTTGTTCAAGGGAGGTTTCAAGATGAGATTGAGCTACAAAATGCTTCTGAAAGAGCAAACGTGCTACAGCTAAATTTATCTCCCCCCTTTATGCTCATTCTTTTAGAGGTGTCTCTCCCACACTCAAATAGAAATCAGGCAAGGTCTTCTGTGGTTGACCAAACCGCTAGAATCGCCCATTTTATGCAGCAATATATAGGAAAAAAAGCACATGCTAGATGGATATCACACATTCAGTCTCAGCTCTTTTTAATATTATTTGACCCCGCAAAGCTTTCTAGCTATCCTTCTCCATGGGTAGAACTGAAGGAGGAAATAACTCAATTGTTAAATATATGGCTCGAGGAGCTACCTGCAATAGAAGGAATGAGCACATCTATAGGAGTAAGTGGCCTTATTCCATACCTTTCTCACATTCATGCTGCATATGCCGACGCACAATTTGCTCTTACGGCAGGAAAGCATCGCAATAGATCACTTTTGTTTTTTGATGATATTGGCCTAATGGAGCTATTATATGCTCTACCTACACAATTAAAAAAAGAATACGCTGAAAGAACGATAGGACCTGTCATGGATAAAGAGAAATGGATAGCTTCCTTTGAAGCGTTCATTGAGAATAATTTGAATGTTTCACATGCTGCTTCTCAGCTTAGTATTCAAAGATCAACCCTATTGAATCATTTAAAACAAATTTACATACATACAGAAAAAGACCCCACCAACTTTAAACAGTTGGTAGAGCTTTATTTAGCTTATATCTTTCACACAGAAGAAGAATTAGGGTAAAGAGTGTGCTTGGCTAGTGTCCTTATCCTTCTTCTCTCTTTTCACCCAATCAAACGTGATAAAACAAATTAGACCAATTCCACATATTAGTATCATACTATAGAACATGATTTGAACGTTGTATGCCTCGAACAAAAAGCCACCAATTAATGGACCGAGCATTCTTCCACCAGTAGCAGCACTTCCAACAACCCCTTGATAAAAGCCCACCTTATGCTTCGGAGCAAGCTCTTGCGCGGCGGTTGGAACAGCTGGCCAAATGAAAATCTCACCAATGGTCATAATAATCATGGCCATAAGGAAGCCAGAATAGATTTCTGTCTGACTTAAGATATATAAAGAAATAAAGAATAGGACAATACCTGTAAGTAGCTGAGATTTTACAGTTGGTAATACTTTCTCAGTTAAAAAAGACGTGAAAGGCTGAGCGAGTAAAATCAGTCCCCCATTAATAGTCCAAAGTAGGCTGTAGGAGGATAAGGACATTCCTAAACCTTGCATGTGTACAGAGACACTTGTTTGCCACTGTACATACGTAATCCAACACGCTAAGAAACCAAAGCTAATAATACCTAGAGATATAAGACCACGTCTTTGTAAAATGCGTTGGGTTTGGTCTATGGCGTTTTCCCCGTTGTCCTGTCCGATTCCCTTCATTTCGGCTCTAGGCTGGACAGCTATTCGCTCGTTAATACCAAACCAAATAATAGCTAGAAACAACAAGTAAAATAGTCCGTTTACAAAAAATACTATGGTAAAAGAGAATTGCGCTACCAAACCACCGATTGCTGATCCAATAGCTACCCCAACATTTTGAAAGACGTAGATCACATTGAAGGTCTTTCTTCCTCCTTCTGGCCACACACCACCTGCCATGGCATACATGGAAGGAAAAACAAGTCCATTACTAAACCCTAATAAAATCATAATTCCAACATAAACCAAAAAGTGATGGAATAGGGCTAGACAGAATACAGAACCAGTGGCTAGTATGATTCCATATAGAATGGTTTTCTTCCCGCCATAGCGATCATACAAAAAGCCTCCTAGCAAATTACCAATAACACCTGCACCAGCATGGAGCATAAGCACAAAACCAGCCGTAGACATCGTCTGACTCAGCTCTTGCGTCATATAAATAGAATTAAGAGGCCACAGAAAAGAAGCCCCAGTTATATTAATTAGCATACCTAAAGCAAGAATCCATAGGGCTTTAGGATATTCAGGAATCAGCTTCATCTTTTTTCTCCTTAGTCTTGAACATCTATTCTTGTATGAAATATAAGCTCTTGATTCCCGGCAAACTCATTTTCATAAATGTTTTGATACCTAGCTAAATAATACAGGACGCGTGAAGCATAATGTCTAGTTTCTCCGAAGGGAATTTGGTCTAATCTGTGCTCTGTTCCGTCCCAAACTCCTTCACTTAACCAACGATCAACATGCCCTTGTCCAGCATTATAGGCTACGATTGCTTTAACATGATCATTATCATATTTCTGCAGCAAGTAGGAAATATACCATGTACCTAACAAAATGTTTGAACGAGCATCGTCTATATATGAATTAGGATGCTTATTCAATCCACTTTCCTCATTGACCCATTGTGCTGTCTCAGGCATAAGCTGCATCAGACCAGCTGCCCCTTTTTTAGAAAAGATATCTTGCTTGAATTTGCTTTCAATCTGCACAACAGACAGCACCAAATATGGATCAACTCCATAATAAGTGGCTGCTTCCTCTACCTCCTGGGTATATTGAATGGGATACATAAGCTTCCAAAAAAAACTGCTATTTAAGGTGACAATCAAGGCGACTAAGGCAATGAGTAAACCTAATTGCTTCATGTTAAATTTCATGTGATTATGCTCCACTTCTTTAAAATCAATTCTAGCTGTTGTGCGGTTTCTTGTATGGTGCCTGAGTTATTAACGTAAGCATGTCCCCTATGTTTCTTCTCTTCAATAGAGATCTGGCTATTAATACGGTTTAGTGCCTCTTGTTTGTCTATCTTATCTCGTTGCATTAAACGTTCTAATTGTACAGCCTGGGGAATATAAACGACCAAAATTTGTTCAACCATATGCTCTAGCTTGCTCTCAAATAATAAGGGAATATCCATAACAATAAAGCTATGCCCGTTTTCTAGAGCTTCTTCCTTTTGCTTAGTCATTTCTGCTCGAATAGCTGGATGGATGATGCTATTTAGCTTTAACCTAGCTTCTTGGTTTTGAAAAACAATATGACCTAAAGCCTTGCGATCTAACTCTCCGTTTTCCAAAAGGATATTTTCACCAAACTCTTCTTTTATTTCAAGTAAGGCTGGCGAACCAGGCTTGACCACTTCTCGGGCAATCTTATCTGCATCAATCACAAGAGCCCCGAGATCGATAAGCACTCTCGAGACTGTAGATTTTCCTGTTGCAATTCCTCCAGTTAAGCCGATAACCATATAAATAACCTCTTTTGCCATATATTCAGTACATTTTATGAAAGGTCAGACAAGCGTATTCCTTAAAATAACTTTAAAAAGCCAAAGAGCACAAGAATAATTCCAGGGGCATAGCTAAACTTACTGACCCACGCACGCGAGGATAAAAGCGCTCCACATTTTACTCCTAAGAAAACAAACAAACTACTCATTGTTGCTATTAGGATGGCTACAAGCAATGGTGAATAGCCCAATAAAGCAGCCCCTATACCCGCACCAAAAGAATCCAAAGACAGGGCTATCCCTAAGACAAACGCTTCCTTTCCTGAGATTACTCCTGAGCGGTCAATATCAGCCATCATCGGTTTACGTAAAATCTGAACAACAATCCCTAGTTTCTTAAACTCTATCGTCCATACTCTATTATCATTTATGCTATCGTCAGAAGCTTCCTGAATCTGTGTACTTTTCTCCTGCCCACCTCCAGCGTGCTGTTCCTGCTGTGCCTTAAATGTCTGGCTAAGCGCCCATAATCCAATCCCAATAAGAATGAGACCACCTAGAGCCCCTGCAAAAGCTGGGGAAATAAGCAGGCTTAGTCCTTGACCAAGTAACATCGCCACTATAATCGTAATGCCGGAGCATATCGCTATGATGAAGATGGATATAAACGGAATGTATACTTTTCGTAAGCCATACGTGATTCCCACGCCAAAGCTATCCAAACTAACAGCAAACGCTAAAATGAGTATTGACATGACTTCTATCAAGGCTTCTCCTCCTCTAGTTAAAGCAGCATTCTCTCTAACTAGAATATGGAGAAGAATTAAATCCGTGACATTCGCCTATTTATTTTTCTGGCATTTAGGGCAATAATGTGTTGATCGTCCTGCAACGATTATTCTCTCTATTTCAGTCCCACAATTAAAGCAAGGCTCACCTTTACGGCCATACATTTTAAGCATTTTCTTAAAGTCCCCCTTCATCCCTTCACCATAGGAGAAATCACGAAAGCTATTTCCACCTAGACGAATAGATTCCTGAATGACCTCATGTATACGCTGAAATATCCTTTTTAATTCCGTGTCTGTAAGAGAGCTCCCTAGCCTTTGAGGATGTACTCCTTTTTTCCCTTCAAACCATAGCACTTCGTCACAAATATAATTCCCTAAGCCTGTAATCATAGATTGATCTAGTAAAATCGCTTTGATATGTCTATTTTTCTTCCTGATTAGCTCTTTAAATATAGGAAAAGTAAAGTCTTTCGATAACGGGTCTACCCCTGCATGGAACAGCCCCTTAATTCGTATATACTCACCTTTAGGAACAAGAAAGATATCCCCGAATTTCCGAACATCTATATAAGCTAAACCTTCTTCCTCCTGTACAAAATGGAAAAAAAGATGCAAATGTTTTTGATTTTTATCCTGCTTCACGATACGTTGAAATTTGCCTGTCATCCTAAAATGCACAACTAGCTCAAAATGATCGCCAATTTCAATGCGTAGATACTTTCCGGTTCGTCTAATTTGACCTATTTTTTGTCCCTTGATGTTCAATTTAAACTCTTCAACATCGTCTGGATAATTGACTATTTTAGGCCAAAACACCTCGACCTCTTCAATGACCTTCCCACTAATCTCACTAGCAATCGTTCTAGCAACAACCTCTACCTCAGGTAATTCAGGCATGATCTATACTTTCCTTCCATGACTTTTTCTCTTTTATTCCTTGTTGTTTTTTATTTCTCAGTATTCTTAAAGTTTCTTTATTTTGCGTCGTACCAAGAATCTCCATAATCCACATCTACTTTAAGGGGAACATTCAGTTGGACTGCTGCTTCCATGACTTCAGGAACTAGTTTTGTCATAATATCTATCTCATTCTTTGGTACTTCAAAGATAAGCTCATCATGTACTTGCAGCAGTAGCTTTGAAGCTAGCTTCTTCTCTTCAAGCTTCAAGGCCATGTCTATCATCGCTTTTTTAATAATATCTGCTGCTGTCCCTTGAATAGGTGTATTCATTGCTGTCCTTTCAGCAAAGCTTCGCAAATTAAAGTTACTACTATTAATTTCAGGTAGATAACGTCTTCTATGCAACAATGTTGTCACATAGCCATCCTTTTTGGCCTGCTTAACAACATCCTCCATAAATTTTTTAACACCTGGGAAGGATTCAAAATAACGCTCTATAAAGCTTGCTGCTTCCTTCCTTGTTATATTTAAGCTTTGGGATAATCCATAGTCACTAATACCGTACACAATACCGAAGTTAACCGCCTTAGCATGTCTTCTCATTAAAGATGTTACATCCTTTTCTTCCACATGAAATACGTCCATTGCTGTTTTTGTATGGATGTCTTTATCTTCCTTAAAAGCTTCTATTAATCCCTCATCCTCTGAAATATGAGCGAGTACTCTCAATTCGATTTGGGAATAGTCTGCCGCCAAAAGAACACAGCCCTCCTGAGCAGGAACAAACGCCTTACGCAGCTTTCTCCCTTCCTCTAGACGAATAGGAATGTTCTGTAGGTTTGGATCAATAGAGCTCAATCTTCCTGTAGCTGCAATCGTTTGTTGGAACATTGTATGAACCTTACTAGTTTTAGCCATGATTACTTTCTTCAGACCTTCAATATACGTCGATTGAATTTTCCCTAATTGACGGTAGTGCAAGATGTTACCTACAATCTCATGCTGTGGCTCCAGCTTCTCCAAAACCTCTGCATTTGTCGAGTATCCTGTCTTTGTTTTCTTAATCACAGGAAGCTGAAGCTTATCGAACAAGATTTCTCCTAGCTGCTTCGGTGAATTAATATTAAACTCTGTTCCAGCAAGCTCATAAATGTCCTTTGTCAGCTCATCAAGCCTAGAAGCAAGCTCTTCGCCCATATCATCTAGTGTTTTACGTTCAACCTTAACACCTTCTAGCTCCATTTTCGCTAGTACACGTCCAAGTGGCTGCTCCAGCTCAAAAAATAGAGAACTGAGCTCTGCTTCCTCTAGCTTCTCCTCTAGCTTTTCTTTTACTATATAAATGGAATCTGCCTTCCTCGCAATATGCTGAATAACCTGTTCCTCTAGCTCCTCTTCAGGGTTAGGGAGTGTTCGTTTTGCACCCTTTCCATAGACCTGTTCATCACTGCTAATCGTCAGCCCTGTATACTTCTTAGCGATGGAATCTGCTGTGTAATCAGAATCTGAAGGATCTAACAAATAGGCAGCAAGGTACGTATCAAAATGGACACCTTCAAGCTCAATTCCAAGCCAGCTAAGGGCTACCTCTGCTCTTTTAGCATCATAAATCCATTTCTCTTGCCCCCGATCCTTAAGCCATTGTTGAATATCCTTACTCTCTTGAACTGTAGGATTAGAAACAAAGAAAAGTCCATTTTTATTACGTATACTAAGACCTAACACAGGGGACTTATGATAATTTTCTTCCGTTACCTCAGCATGTAAAGCTGAAGGGGAAATTAATGCTTGTTTAAGTAGTTCTTGATCATCTACTGTTAGGGTCTGTACAACGATTTCTTCCATATCTTCTTCTTTCAGTTCAGCTACTTCCGCACCTACACGCTCTAACAAAGAACCGAAAGCCATTTCCTTAAAGAATGGAACAACCTTTTCCTTATCGTACCCTTCATAAACTGTATCCTCTAGCTTAAGCTCTATTGGAGCTCCTCTTTCTATTGTAGCTAGCGCTTTACTTAGAAAGGCATCATCCCTATAGTTTACTAGGTTTTCCTTTAGCTTCTTAGCTGTTACTTCTTCTATATGCTCATATACTTTCTCAACCGTTTCATACTGGTGAAGCAACTTTAGGGCTGTTTTTTCCCCTACACCAGGAACTCCCGGAATGTTATCAGAAGTATCTCCCATTAACCCTTTAAGATCAATAATCTGCTCCGGCTTCAGCTGATACTTCTCATCAAGCTTGTCCAGATCGTAGTACTCAACCTCACTTATGCCTTTACGAGTTAAAGCAACATGCACATGATCAGAGACAAGCTGCAGCATATCCTTATCTCCCGTATATACCTTGGTTGACCATTTCTCCTGATCAGCTTCCTTAGTCATTGTGCCTATAATATCATCCGCTTCATAGCCTTCTAGCTCAAAATGCTTAATTGAGAATGAATCTAGTAGCTTTCGAATAAGAGGAAATTGCTCGGATAGCTCTGAAGGTGTTTTCTGCCTTTTGCCTTTATATTCTTTGAAGTCTTTATGACGGAATGTCACTTTACCAGCATCAAAAGCAACCAAAAGATGTGTAGGCTGCTCTTCTTCGATAATCTTCAAAAGTATTGTTGTAAAACCATAAATAGCATTTGTATAGACTCCCTTGTCATTGTTTAACAGAGGTAAGGCGTAAAATGCTCGAAAGGCTATACTGTTACCGTCCATAATAATCAATTTATTGCTCATTTCTTTTCCCACCCAACTTGTTCAACGTTATTTCCATTATAGCAAGTGCACAGACAGAACAAAAGCTTTGGATAGATGGAAAAAGTGATACAAAAAAGTAGTATACTAAAATTACCAGAGAATAAGGTGGGGATTATGATAAAAAAAGTAATTCTTTTTACTCTCGGATTAATATTAGCCGTAAGTTCAATTCCGCATAGTATTAAAATGATTCTTGAAACCATTCAAACTAGCCAAATGCAAAAGAGCTTTACAATTAACATTCTTGAAGCTCCTTCTTCCTCATTCACATTCGGAAATGTAAATCTATCTATTTATCATACGAATGAGGGCTCATTATCCTACGATGGGCCGTTTGATCAATCGTTCGGCACTGCCGATATACACCTTGAGATAAACGAGGAAACGATGGACATACTTCAAGATTATCCCTATATTTTAGATGTGGAAGGACTTCAGCAATACGCTGAGAATATCGTGTTTTTAACAGTTGATGAGTTGAAAAGTAGTAGCAAAACTCTAGTTGTATTGTTAAATACAACTAGAGAGATCATTGAGGAACTACCTTCACTCGATATAGTCGGCTACGCTGCGGATGAAGAGTTACAATATAGAATGTATACGATTAGTGAGGAAGGAAGCGTAACACAAGAAGATTTTTCATTTCTTGACCGAAGCGCTTTTCAAACAGCGTTACTCAATGAAGGAGGTTTAACACACTATAAGGTTGGTTATTACACGAATGCTTTAAGTGCTTACCCAAATTTTGTATATCCATGGATATACCCATTACTAATCTCAATTATTGGAGTAATTTTGTTTATCACACAGTTTCCAATTAGGGTTGGGAAAACGACAAAGTAAATTTTTTAATTATTTTCTGAGCATGATGTCCATATAAGTGTTTAAAAGGATCAAAGAAGAAATCGTCATATGACTATTCTTTGATCCTTTAATTAGTTTTAACGTCATAGATTCTAGCTAGTTCTCATCCTCGAACAATTTCTCTCCTCGATGTAAGCGCATAGCAATACGAGCAGTATGAGGGATTTCACGAGAAGTTGGAGAGTGCGCCGCCAAATAGCGAGTCAAGGCCAAAATCATCGTCTCCTGTGCATATTCAGCAAAACTCTCCTCCTCCTTTTGCCAATGATCATGCTCCGTAACAGCAGCCTCGTACATTTGGAAGGTATGAAATTCGGCGTCCTCACGAACTAAGGCATGACCTAGCGTATTGAAAAGATCCTGCTTATCTCCTCCTTGAGCTAAATAGGTAATCACCCATTTCCCCGCTTGATCAGTTTGCTGTTGCCTGTCTAACATCTGTAGCAACTCCTCAGCCTGAGGGACAGAACTGACAGTAGAATCTGGCTTCGGTCGACGCGCAGCAGGAGTATTAAGAAAGCGATCCAGATAGATACTCATAGCTGTGTGAAAAACGGCTCGGATCAGTTCAGGAGTGGTTGAGCGCTTTAAGGACTCATGAACGGCATGTGCGTGTGTAAATGTGTGTAAAACAGTAATCCAGTCCCCTAGCTCATTCTGTACATGAAAGCGAGCCAAGCGTTCTCCTGCTGCTAATGTGACTATTTGAGCGAGCTTTACTGGAGACATTCCCTCTTTTAGTGCTGTTAATAAAGCCTTCAATGTTTCCCCAGGCTGATCACCTAAAATATGATTCACCAAAGCTTGCTCATCCACTTGAGCAACCGTAGTAGATTTCGACTCTAATGTAGGTGTCAGTTCCTTAAAGGTCGTGTGCAGCTGTTCAACAAGATTCACAGGGGACTGCCAGCTATGCTGTTCCTCGCTACGCGAAGCATTTGATAGTTCGGGGATAATCGATGTAAGGACATATGCACGATGTTCAGCTCCAATATGTTCGAGAACTTCAAAAGCTTTATTATGAAAATCCAAGGTGTGACCAACATTCATATAAAAGTGATCAGTGACTGCTGTCATCATCATATCCGCAAGCTGCTCGTTTGTTGCTCCAGATTCGATAGCCGTTAAAATGACTCTCTCAGCCCCTTGTGTATCTCTAACTTCTACGCTATGACGATACCATTGAGCAAACTTTTCTAGTGAAGGTTTACTTGACGTTTCGTTTAATGGCAGAGGACCAAGAAGAAAACGAGTACCCATGTTTGCACTTTCTCTTGCTACATGCACAAGTCCTTGATACAGCGCTAGGATCTGCCCATTCTTATCTAGCTTAGGTAAGATATTCGTCATCGCGGTAAGAATAGTTAGACCTGAACGCCAGCCTCTCTGACGGTGCTTCGTTCCAAATTCAACCCCGATACGCGTAATATTCTTTGCCGACTCACCAGCTTCGATCAAGCCAACTACTCCTTTGGCAATTACAAGGCTGAGATTCTGCTCTAATCCATTCTTTAATCTCTCACGAAGCTTGCTAATCGTCTGTTTATGATGTGGAATCGGACTAACCCATATCTCTCCTTGTTTGATCTCTACAGGATATGTAGTCATATCATCCGCCCAAGAATCAAGCGTTCCTCCACTTTTTACATCAAACCGTGCGTGATGCCAATGGCAGGTTAATATTCCATCACATAAACTTCCCTGATGCAGAGGAAAACCTAGATGTGGACACCGATTATCAATAGCATATACGTCACCCTCGTGAAATAGTACGGCTACACCATGCTGCCCACCCTTCACTACTTTTACCTTATTCTCCTTTAGCTTCTCAACTGATCCTGCATAAATGAAATTTTCCATGTAACCTACACCCTCTTTCTTATGATCGTAATTCAACAGAAAAAGTTAATGAGATCCTACTGTTCTACAGCTAATAAAAATAGTATCAATTACCAATTATTATATATCCCTTTATCATACTTTGTAAACATAAATGTTTAATAATCTTTTCTATGCTTCTTTCTGTTTTTTTTCTACAATAAAAAGATGCAGTGAGTAAACACTGCATCTTTTTTATGAAAATCTCCTTGATCAATATCTATTTACATCCTTAGTTCCCTGCACCCATCAAATATTGAGCATAAGGTGAGCTTGCTGGAATCATAATAACGGGCTCACCGTCAAGTGTAGTTTGATAGGATTCAAGAGTACGGTACATGGAATAAAACTCTGGGTCCTTGCCGTACGCTGCGTTATATATTCGAGCTGCCTCTTGTTCACCTTCACCAATAATAATTTTGGCTTCAGCGTTTGCTAAGGCAATCATTTCAGTTACCTCACGATCTGTTTCGGCACGAATTTTGGTTGCTTCTGCATCTCCTTGAGATAGATATTCCTGAGCGGTACTTTCTCTCTCTGAAATCATCCGATTATATACAGCTTGCTCATTACTTTCAGGTAGATCTGTACGCTTCATACGTACATCAATGACTTCAATACCATAATTTTCCCGATCAAGTAACATGTTTACCTGATTGCGAACACTTTCATTAAAGCTTCCGCGTACAGAGTCCTCACTATTTACAATTTGATCATAATTCAATCGACCTAGTTCTGTTCTAATATTAGAATAAATAATATCACCCATCCTACCTTCAACAATAGTAAGGGCTCTTCCATTTTCAATCAGCTTCTTGGCGTCCACAACTCTCCATATTGCATAATTATCTACCATAATCATTTTCTTATCCAAAGTATTGATCTCAGCAGGTGGTAAATTATAGACAAGATTATATTTCGGAATACTCGTTACACTTTGGATAAAAGGTAACTTATAATTTAATCCTGGCTCATCTATAACGCGAACAATTTCCCCGAACTGACGAACAACCTTGATTTCACTTTGTTTTACAATAAAAAGATTAGAAATAACTAATGCAGCTAAAAGAACAGTAACCACTATAACAGTCCCTGAGATGACATATCCTCTATAAGAAGGTTTAGACTTATTCATATCTACAACGTTAGTATTATCTTCCATCAGTGTCTCCTCCTCTCACCGCTTGAATAGGAAGGTATTTTACCGTATCTGACCCCTCATCCATAATATAGATCTGAGCACCTGGTAATACCTGTTCTAGCGTCTCCAAAATTAAACGCTGACGAGTTATGTCAGGGTTATTTACAAATTCTGAGTAGATCGCATCAAACTTTGCCACGTCTCCACGTGCTCGCTCAACACGTTCCACCTTTTGTCCTTCAGCACGGCTAATAATAGCGTCCTTTTCCCCTAGAGCGACATTGTAATTTTCATTTCTGTAACGCTGAGCCTGATTAATTTTCGTATTTCGTTCCTCACGAGCATCCGTCACTTTGCGGAAAGCCAAGCTAACCTCTTCATTCGGTAGAACTACATCCTGTAGGTTAACCTGAACAATTGATATTCCTAGACCATAAGTCTGTACCAAGTCGTTAAGATACGTTCTTATCCTATCCATGATTTCTTCTCGACCATCCGTTAAAGCATCATCTACCTCTGTATTACCAATAACACCTCTTAATGATGCGGAAGTTGCATTATACAAAATGCTTACTGGGTCTTCCGTATTAAAAAGATACGCAACAGGATCAATGATCCGCCATTGTATTTCTAAATCAGCCAAAATAATATTTTCATCCCCTGTTATCATTTTGGCTTCTGCGATATGCTCTGTAATTTGCCCATTCTGTTCCTCATAACCAAGTGTTAAGCTAAATGGCTCCCTCGATAAAATGTTAACTGTCTGAATAGGCCAAGGAAGCTTAAAATGCAATCCTGATAGAATCACCTCATCCTCTGGCTTTCCTAAAGTTACAAGAATCGCTTGCTCTGAAGCGTCTACTGTATACCAAGATGTAGTCGCCACTAAAACCAAGGCAATCAATAGTAAAATACCAAGAAAGCCTATGTAAATTTGTTTCACACTTACCATTTTTCCTCCCCCTTGCTGTTATTAACCTCAAAACCATTCTATTGTACCACACACCTGTTAATACGAGAAAGAATGACATTGGTTCCAAAAAAATAAACCGAATAATCGGCTAAATTAATCGGTCATAAAATACTGCGTTTTATTAGCAGGTTAATATTCATTTAATGTTTTCATAGATGTATTTATGTCTAGCGAATCATTGATTTAAGTCCATACGTTTACCTTTTACACTATACAAAATAGCTTCCGAAATATTAGTAACATGATCAGCCATTCTTTCTATATAGCGAGCTACGAAAGCTAACTGCATAATTTGGTCCATTTTTTGTGGAGCATCAACCATTCTACTAAGTAAATCCTGTACAATTTTAGCGTACAAGGAATCTACCTTATCATCAAGCTCAGAGATTTCCTGTGCTAGTTCAGCGTTATCCGTTTTATACGCTTGCAGGGATTCTCTGATCATGCGTTGAACAAGCTCAGCCATAGCCGGGATATCCTGAAGGGGTTTAACAAGCTCTTCATTGCCAATACGTAATGTGGACTTCGCTATATCCACCGCAAAATCTCCTATCCTTTCAACGCTTGTCGTAATTTTTATGGCCGACATAATTTTTCTTAAGTCACTGGCTACAGGCTGCTGGGAAGCTATGATTTTAACAACAAGCTCTTCGATCTCTTCCTCAATCGCATTAATTTGCTCATCATTGTCAATTATTCTTGTGGCCTGTTCTGTATCCTGATTCTTTAAAGCTTCAATGGATGAACTGAAAGCTGCTTCTGCTAGCTCTCCCATACTTATTAGCTTTTCCGTAAGCTGATTCATTTCCAATTCAAAATTCTTTCTAACTCCCAACTCGTCTTCACTCCTTCACTCGAAATCAATATGATTCCTTTCCTTTTAAACCACTAGATAATTCTGCAACCTGGGAAGCAAGCTTCCTATTTTCTATACTATTAGCATACTGTCGTTCTGAAAACAAATTTATCTCCCGTGACTGTTCATTCGTCTGTTGAGAAATAGCAGCAAAGCTTCTCATCCTATCTTCAACCTGCCCAAGTGCCTCGTATATTCCCTCAATTTCAGTGGCAAGCTGTTTGATATGACTCTCGGTATGGTTCATACTCTGTTCCATTCGACCTAACTGACGATCGGATGAAACAGCACTTTGCTTCCCTTTGTCTGATTCTGTATATACTGACTGAACCTTTTTAACTACGAGCTCAATCTCATTTTTGACTCTTGAGGTGTGTTCATAAATGCTTTTTGTTGAGGAGGTTGAGCTATCGGCAAGCCTTTTAATTTCCTGAGCTACTACGGAAAAGCCTCTCCCTGCCTCTCCTGCCCTGGCCGCCTCTAAGGCTGCATTAATAGCCAAAAGCTTAGTTTGGTCCGCGATTTCTTCAATAATCCCCAATATATTTTCAATTTGTTCTGAATGCTGCTGTAGGTTTAAAGCAGCTGTTGATACTTCTGAAATTTCATCAGTTAAGTGATACATAGATTGAGCAAGACCTTGCATCGCTTCTTTCCCTGTATGCAGGGTCTGTACAAGCTCTTGGCTTTGCTCAGAGGTAGCTGCTGTTTGATCAGCCATTCGATGAATAACCTCTTTCATTCTCTCAAATAGCCTTTCATTTTGTTCAACAACATTTACCTGCTGGAGGGTTCCCTCTGATATCACCTGAATGCTCTCTCTTAAAGCGGAGCTGCCTTGTTCACCATCGAGAGCATGTTGATATAAAATTTCTCCTACTTCACCTAGCTTAGAACCAGCCTGACTTAATGAAACATTTAGCTCTTCAATCCGCTCCACCATCGTATTAAAGTCCTTTGATACTGAACTGAGCTCTAAGGCAAATACTTGGTGATTGACTCTTTGAGAAAGGTCACCTTGAGTTACTTTATCCATAGCTAGTTTAAGCTTCTGAAGAGGCATTGTTATCATACGTACAGTGGTGAAGCCTATGAGTGCCGTTAGCACGATACATACAGCGACCACAGCAAGAATACTATTCCTCATGTTGTAAATAGGTGAAAGATAATTCTGCTCTTCTAACGCTATCACATACATAGCTGCAAGCTCTACAGAATAAGTGTATCCAAGTGTGTAACCTTGAGCATGCGTCACACCGTGCCTTTGCTCAAGCATGCTCTCTATCACTTCTGTACTTAATTCTGGTAGTTCAATTTTGCTCTGTTCTGTCATTGGTTCCATTTGTTTATCTAAATTGATTTTAAACTGTAGAGCGTCTAAATCATATTGCCGAAAGCTATTGTATTGTAGCTGTAAAGCATAGCTAAGTTTTGATTCAAACTCTTGATTGGATACCGTTTGTTTTAGTAAGACAAGCTTATCTTTAATTAG
Source organism: Bacillus horti (assembly GCF_030813115.1). Classification (NCBI taxonomy): domain Bacteria; kingdom Bacillati; phylum Bacillota; class Bacilli; order Caryophanales; family Bacillaceae; genus Caldalkalibacillus; species Caldalkalibacillus horti. The sequence goes on from NZ_JAUSTY010000001.1 coordinate 65,308, forward strand.
CTCAACCTCAGAGCTTAGCTGCCTTTCAATGACTTGAATAACAGCCTCTTTACTTTGAACATAGCTAATTAATCCAATTGCACCAACACTAATTAAGATGAGTATAAGCATAGGAGCTAGCAATAATACCCTCAGCTTCAAATTCTTTATCCATTTCATCCTCCTGCCCCAGCCTTTCGTTATCATATCTCAATCGCTACTAGTATGCAGGAGTTTTATTAAATGGAAATAAAAATAACGTTAAGATAACATTAAGCAAATTTATCGTTTATCCGAACCGACCTGAGATGTAATCATCCGTTTCCTTTTTGGCTGGGTTAGTAAAAATCTTGTCCGTTTGATCAAACTCCACAAGTCTTCCATTTAGGAAAAAGCCTGTATCATCAGAAACCCTTGCAGCCTGTTGCATATTATGAGTGACAATAACAATAGAATATTTACTCTTTAGCTCAATAATGAGTTCCTCTAGCTTAGACGTTGAAATAGGATCTAACGCAGAAGCAGGCTCATCCATCAGAATGACCTCAGGTTCAACAGCTAAAACTCGGGCAATAACTAGTCTTTGCTGCTGACCACCTGATAGCCCTAATGCTGATGTATTTAAACGATCTTTGACTTCATCCCATAAAACGGCATAACGAAGACTTTGTTCCACGATCTCATCAAGCTTTTTCTTATTCTTTATTCCATGAATACGAGGTCCATACGCTACATTATCATAAATTGATAAAGGGAACGGATTCGGTCGTTGGAAAACCATACCTACATTTTTACGTAATTCTGCAACATCAAGCTTTGGATCGTAAATGGAATCACCCCTAAGCTTAATGCTTCCTTCAATTCTTACCCCTTCAATTAAATCGTTCATTCGATTAATCGTTCTTAAAAAGGTAGATTTACCGCAGCCCGATGGTCCAATCAACGCTGTCACCTTATTTTGCTTCATATCCATATTGATATCGATTAGTGCTTGAAAATCCCCATAATATAAGTTAAGGGCATCTGTTTTGATAATAAAATCACTGCGCTTAGCCACTGCTTCTTGAGTTTGCTCTTCTCTTATATCCACCATACTATCACCTCTCCTTCTTTAACCGAATCTACCTGTCACATAATCCTCAGTCTGCTGCTGCTTTGGAGTCGTGAAAATTTGGTTCGTGTCTCCATGCTCAACGACCTCTCCTACATAGAAAAACGCAGTAGAATCAGAAATACGTGCAGCCTGCTGCATATTATGGGTAACAATAATTAAAGTATACTCCTTCTTCAATTCAACAATTAGTTCTTCAATTTTCCCTGTTGAGATCGGATCCAACGCTGAAGCTGGTTCATCCAGTAAAAGGATCTCGGGGCTCATTGATAGGGCTCTAGCAATACATAAACGTTGCTGTTGACCACCAGAAAGAGCAAGAGCTGATCGGTGTATGCGGTCTTTAACCTCATCCCATAGAGCGGCCTTACGTAAGCTTTCCTCAACAATTTCATTAAGCTTTGCCTTACTTGATACACCGTGATGCCTTGGACCATAAGCTACGTTTTCAAAAATAGATTTTGAAAATGGGTTTGGACGTTGGAACACCATGCCTATCCTTTTTCTTAACTGTCCTACATTCACTTTTTGTTCATTGATATTGTTTCCATCTAAAAGGATTTGACCCTCAACTTTAGCGTTTGGAATCAAATCATTCATTCTATTTAAACAGCGAAGGTATGTTGATTTTCCACATCCTGATGGTCCGATTAATGCTGTAACAGTGTTTCTTGGAAAGGAAAGATCTACCCCTTTAATTGCATGATTTTGCCCGTAATAAACATTTAAGCTCTCTGTTGCTAATTTAGACTGACTCATTTTGCTCCCCCTATACAATTAGGATAATAAGGATGAAACATTAGATTAGGATGATGTTAGACGCTTATGGATCCATTTTCCTAACCATCTTGCTCCCAAATTAAAGACAAGGACAGCTAGAACAAGGAGTGCAGAAGCACCATTCGCTATTTCTCTTGCGTCTGGAATCAGTCCCTCACTATTAATTTTCCAAATATGAACCGATAACGTCGATCCGGATCTAAATATATTTAGAGGAGAAGTGAGTTCAAAAGGGTTCCAATTTGTAAAATCTAAGGACGGTGAGCTCATTCCTGATGTATATAGTAAAGCAGCTGCCTCTCCAAAAATTCTCCCTGACGCTAAGATCGTCCCGGTAATAATTCCTGGTAGTGCGGCTGGCAATAAAACCGACCAGATCGTTTCCCATTTGGTTACACCTAACGCAAGACTAGCCTCTGTCTGATCCTTAGGTACCGCCTCTAAAGCCTGCTCTGTCACCCTTACAATTAAAGGTAGATTAAAGATAGCTAAAGCCATGGCTCCACCGATAATTGTATATCCCCAACCTGTCATATTAACAAATAGCATGAGACCAAATAAACCGACCACAATGGATGGAATCGATGAAAGAACCTCAATCGTTGTTCTAAGAAAATCAGTTACAGAATTTTTAGGTGCGTATTGTGACATATAAATCCCTGCTCCTACTCCAACAGGAACAACCATCAGGAGAGTGAGAATTAGGATATAGAAGGAATTGAATAATTGCGGTGCAACCCCTCCACCTGCTCTCATAAATTCAGGGGCTGACGTAAGAAAGCTCCAGCTCAAGTTTGGAATCCCTTTAACAAAGATATAACCTAACAATCCGACTAATATCCCTACAATTGTTATAGCAATCAAATAAAAGAAAACGGTAGCGACCCGGTCTATTTGCTTGGCCCTCATGAATACTGCCTCCTTTTACCCAAAAAGCGAATGAGAATAATAAAGAAATATGTCATAAATAACAAGATAAGTCCCAATGACCAAAGTGCATTGTTTTCAACTGATCCAAAGACGGTGTTCCCCATATTTAAAGTAATAATACTTGTTAGAGTTCCCGCAGGATCAAAAAGGCTAGATGGAATACTTGTTACATTCCCGATTACCATCTGTACAGCTAAGGCCTCACCAAAAGCTCTAGCCATCCCTAAAATAACGGCAGTAAGTAAGCCTGGTAGAGCTGTCTTCAGTAGGATTTTATATATCGTTTGAAATCTAGTAGCCCCTAAAGCATAAGAAGCCTCTCTTAGCTCTCTTGGCAATGCTCGCAAAGCATCTGCTGATAAGCTCGTAATTGTAGGTAGAATCATAACTGATAGGACAATAGAGCCCGCAAGGATACTAAAGCCTGTACCCGGAAAATTATTTCGAATAAACGGTACTAATAAGGTTAACCCAATAAATCCATAAACAACGGATGGAATTCCTACTAATAATTCAATAACCGGCTGTAGGATTCGTTGCCCGAATTTAGGCGCGATTTCTGTCATAAATACAGCTGCTCCGATTCCTAATGGAGCACTAATTATAGCAGCCAAAATCGTTACGTAAAACGAGGATGTGATAAACCCTAAAGCTCCGAAGCTTGGTGGATTCGTATAGCCTGACCAAGTTGTGGTCGTAAAGAATTGCCCTAAGGAAACACCATTAACTAAAAAGGTACTTATCCCTCTATAACTAATAAAAATAGTAATGGATAAAATTAATACTAAAAGAATCGCAGCACACACTAGTGTGGCGTATTTACCAAAACCTTCTTTAAAGCGTTGCTTTATCGGGAAATAATTTAAATCTTGATTTGTTGAAATAGTAGGTTTGGACAATCAAATTCACTCCTTTACGAAAACAGCATGAAAGGGAAAACCTATACATGGATAGGCTTCCCCTGAAGTTATATATCTGATCCTAATTTGATCTGTTTTTCAATGATTCAAAAGGAATTATTTATCTGATACATTTCCTTCTGCGTCACGCTCAATTTGCATTGTGCTTTCAGCAATATAACCTTGCTCTTGAATGATTGAAACAACAGCATCAGAGCTCATGTAATCTAAGAATGCTTTCGCTAATCCATCTGGCTCACCTTTTGTATACATGTGCATATATGCCCAAACTGGATATGTTCCGTTTGCCACGTTCTCATCTGTTTGTTCTACGCCATCTAATTTAAGTGGTAATACTGAATCATTGTAGTAAGAGAAAGCTAGGTATCCAATAGCACCAGGTGTTTCAGAAATAATCTGTCTAACAGTACCTGAAGAATCTTGAGTGATTCCTTCAGCTTCTTGGTTTTCATTTAAAGCAAATTTATAGAATGTTGCACGAGTACCAGAGCTTTCAGGACGGTTAACTAATGTAATGTCAACGTCTGCTCCACCAATCTCGCTCCAATTCGTGATTTTTCCAGTAAAGATATCAATAAGCTCTTGTTGTGTTACGTTATCTACACCAACTTCTGGATGTGCAGTAGCTCCCATACCTACGATAGCTACACGATGATCCACTAGAGAAGCTGCGTCAATATCTTCTTTTTCTTCAGCAAAGATATCTGAGTTTCCAATATCAGCTCCACCTTGGTCTACTTGGCTAAGTCCTGTACCACTTCCTCCACCTTCAACCTGGATACGTGCATCTGGGTTAGTGCCCATAAATTCATGTGCTGCTGCTTCAACTAATGGTTGGATAGCAGATGAACCGACTGCCGTGATTGAACCAGAAACTGTAGCTTCTTCATCTTCTTCTGTGTTAGCATCTTCATTATTTTCTTGTTCTGGAGTTTCTTCATCTTGAGTTGCAGGTGGATTCTCATTACCAGTGTTGCTGTCTGAATTTCCACAAGCTGCTGCAAAAACAAGCAACAATCCTAAAAGTACTAACAATCCCATTGACTTAACGTTCTTTTTCATTAACATTAATTATTTCCCCCCAAGGAAGTTTATCTAACAAGTTCTTACATGAATAAGCATACATGCTTAGTATTAACTGCGTGTGAATCATATATTAAGAAATTGTAAAGATACCTTCCGAAGGAAATACGACATGTTATCCAGTAAGCCTTTCATAGAATTTTTTAGCCTCAAAAAAGAGCGAATGACCATCTATAATGATGTCATTCGCTCTCGAGCTTTCAATCCGTCTGTGGATCAATATGCAGAAATAGATTAAATTTGCTCCCTTGCCCCTCTTTACTACTTACTTTTATTTCTCCATGATGTGCTTCAATTAAGTGCTTAACAATAGCAAGGCCTAGTCCTGTTCCACCTGAACTTCTACTTCGGGCTTTATCAATTCGATAAAAGCGTTCAAAAATACGTGGTAGCTCTGAGGTTTTTATTCCTATTCCTGTGTCCTCCACACTCACTTTATACCCCTTGCCGTTCTTCCAGGGTTGAATAGAGATGGTGATCTTCCCCTGCTCAGGGGTATATTGAATGGCGTTACTAACTAAATTTAAAATCATTTGCTGAAAGCGATCACTATCAGCTTTAATGATATAAGCTTGGCTTAAATCATAGTCTGCTTCAATCAGGATGTGCTTTTCATCTGCTTTTTTATCTACTAGTAGAAGAACATTTTGAATAACGTTGTGGATATCTACATCCTCCCACTTTAGCTGGAATTTTCTTTGCTCAATATGGGAAAGATGCAATAGATCCTGAATAAGACGATGAAGACGATCGGATTCCAGCCTGATAATCTCAAGGAACTTTTTTAGGTGCTCCTCTGAGTACATGGCACCTTCCAGTAATGTTTCAGAAAACCCTTTAATAGAGGTAAGAGGTGTTTTTAGCTCATGAGACACGTTAGCCACAAAGTCTGCTCGAATCTTCTCTAGTTTTTTTAAATTTGTAATATCATGAAATAAGATTATTACCCCTTTAATTTTTCCTTCCACATCATTTACTGGCGCAATGGACAAATCAACCTCAATAAGATTCAGATCTGACTCTAGCGTAATATGTTGCTTAATTTCCTTGTCTTCCATCAATGTTTCTTGAATCAAGTTAATGATCTGCTTAGGGAAGGGCGCTTCATAATAAAGCACGTCATGATAATTTTCTTCCCATTGTAGTAAGTCAATTACTTTTTCATTCGTAATCTCAATCTTGCCCTTTTGATTTATAAAAAGCAATCCGCTTCCCATGTATCGTATTAATGCTCGAAAGCGATTTTCATTAATAAATTGACGCTCCGTTGTCCTTTGCAGGTGCTGAGCAAGGTTATTAGTAAAGCTAGTTAAGCCATATAGTAAGCTATCGGCCTCCACAGAGTGAACTCTCCGCCAGTAATGCCCTTCACTCAAGTCTTTAATTAATGAGCTAACCTCATTAATTGGCTTTAATGCCCTACGGACAAAATGATAAACTAAAAAACTAAGAATAACAAAAGCAGTACTAAACCCAATGAGTAGATAATTACCTCCATCAGGAACAATATGAAGTACAGTAGCCCAAATAAAATAGCCTAGAAAAAACAAAGTAAGTCCAATAATCACTATAATAGAGATGGTTAGCCTGCTGAAGAGTTTATTCACGTCTGTCTGGCCCTTCAATTTTATAGCCTAGCCCTCTTACCGTTTTAATATAATTCGCTTTAATCTTATCTCTCAAATGTGAGATATGCACGTCTACAATTCGTGTATCACCAACAAAATCATAATTCCAAATCGCATTGAGTAACTGCTCACGTGTCATTACTCTTCCTGCGTTTTTAGCCATATATACGAGCAATTCGAATTCCTTTGGTGTTAATTCAATTGGTTTTTGGTCAAAGAAAGCTTCATATTGCTCTGGATGAATTTCAAGCTGGCCAATAGCTATGACTTGGTCTGAAATCTTTTCTGTTTGACTCATATGAGTCCGTCTTAAGATCGCCTTTACCCTAGCCGTCACCTCTCTAGGACTGAAAGGTTTTGTTAGATAATCATCTGCTCCAAGCTCTAGACCTAACACTTTGTCGAATTCATCATCCTTCGCTGTTAGCATGAGGATAGGGATATGAACCTGTTCCTGCCTTAGCTTCTTGCATACGTCTATCCCACTTATTTCAGGCAACATAATATCTAATACAATTAATTCAGGGCGCTCCTCCTTGGCTAACCTTAGAGCCTCTTGACCATCATACGCCGCTACAACTCTAAAGCCAGCTTGCTCTAAATTAAACTGCAATAAGGTCACAATGGATTCTTCATCATCGACTACTAATATTTTTTGGCTCATGGTACCCCCCTACTATTTATGCCACTTTTCCTCACTTAAACTCATTAGCTCCCTTAACTACCTTATTAAATAGGGAAATAATATACTAAGCTTATCAAAGTTTTATGAAAATATGTTTGTTTTATTATTAAAAAATTGTAAAGGAAGAGTCTCAATTAGTAAATATAAAAAAAGCTTCTATCGAAGCCCTCTCGAAGAAGTCGTCTAGTTCCATCATTAGAGGAAGCTTTTGCATGCAGCCAGAATTTATAAAACTTGAAGAAATCATTGTATCAAATTTTATAAATTCTTAGACTGTAAAAAAAAGCAAGGGCTACTCGCCCCGCTTATACTGGAAAATTATCTATAAAATTCTTTAATGGTATAAATACTCATTTAGAAATTTTCAAACGCGTTTTCATGTAATGGCTTTAAAGGCAGAGGAGGTGCTACTTTAACCTTTCCTCTAAGCACGGTTCGGCTTTGCTCATCCTTGATTAGCACAGAAAATGTAACCTCATTTTGCTTAGGATGTAGAGCGATTACATCTAAATGAGTGTCAATCTTGGCATAATGATATAGAACCTCAGGAAATTCAAACTGACTAGATAACACAACACTCCCTGGACCTGGGATGTGCTTATTAATACTACTATAAACAATCCCCACAAGCATAACATGAGGTACAATAGGCTTTTGATAAGCAGTTTGAACGGCATAGTTGTGTTGAATATAAACAGGATTAGCATCATCTGACAACCCTAAGTAAATCAAAATATCTTTATCTTCAATGTTGGATTCCGTATGAAAAGAGTCTCCTACCTGAATTTGATCTACATATTGTCCTAACGCTCTCTTCTTTCCCATAAGCATTTTTGCTTCGCCCCCATTCCATTTTCATCCTACTTTTCCTCTACATTTAGCTCCTGCTATTCATTTCCTGTACTTTACTTGAAAACACTTACATATCCATATTGTTCTTGTGCTAAAAATCATACCATGATTTACGTAGATTCGCAAACCCCTCATCTCAATAAGAAAAGCTTCTATCGAAGCCCTCTCGAAGAAGTCGTCTAGTCCATCATTAGAGGAAGCTTTTCTTGCCGTCAGAAAGTATAAAATTTGAAGAAAACATGGTATCAAATTTTATACTTTCTTATACGCTAAGAAAGCGCATATGCAGAATCTCTGCATATGCGCTTTCTAGAATCAATATTACGATTCACAAAAAGTATGAATGTTTCTTATTAAAGCTTATCCCAATACCTTCATCACATTTCTTACTGAATCAGCTGATTGGTCTAGCTGCTGCTTTTCTTCAGCTGTAAGCTCAAGCTCTATTACTTTTTCAATGCCTGCACCACCAAGAATAGTTGGTACTCCTAGGTATAATCCATCGTAGCCGTATTCCCCTTCTAGGAAAGCGATGGATGGAAGAATTCTTTTCTTATCCTTCAGAATCGCCTCTACCATTTGTACGATGGAAGCTGCCGGTGCATAGTATGCACTACCGTTGCCTAGTAGGTTTACGATTTCGCCGCCACCCTTACGTGTACGATCTACAATCGCATCTAAACGATCCTTTGGAATCAGCTTTTCTAAAGGAATACCACCAGCATAGGAGTAACGAACAAGTGGTACCATGTCATCTCCATGACCACCTAAAACAAAACCAGTTACATCTTCAACCGAAACGTTCAGCTCTTGAGCAACAAAGGTACGGAAGCGCGCTGTATCAAGAACACCTGATTGACCGATAACACGATGTTTAGGGAAGCCTGATGCTTTGTAAACCGTGTATGTCATCGCATCCACAGGGTTTGTTAATACAATGATAATGCTCTCTGGAGAGTATTTCACAACTTGCTCTGTCACAGATTTCATAATCCCAGCATTTGTGTTGACCAAATCGTCACGACTCATGCCAGGCTTACGAGCAATTCCTGCTGTAATGACAACAATATCAGAATCAGCTGTATCAGCAAAGTCACTTGTCCCCACAATATTGGAGTCAAATCCCTGAACGGGGCTTGCTTCAAGCATGTCTAAAGCTTTCCCTTTTGTAGGGTTCTCCATCTGTGGAATATCTACTAGTACAACATCTCCAAGCTCTTTTTGACCAAGCATTAAAGCTGTTGTAGCTCCTGTAAAACCACTACCAATGACAGAAATTTTACGACGTTTAATAGCCACTTATTCTCTCTCCTTGTCTCATGGGGTTCCTTTTCGGGTTTCCTATTCGTGCAAGCAAAAGATCTTAAAGGTTTTTAATTAATTCATCTGCAAACTCAGAGCATTTCACTTCAGTTGCGCCATCCATCAGACGAGCGAAATCATACGTAACTACTTTAGAAGCAATTGTTTTTTCAATGGAAGCCATGATTTTATCCGCTGCTTCATCCCATCCTAAGTGACGAAGAAGTAGCTCTCCAGAAAGTAATACGGAGGATGGATTAACTTTATCTAAGCCAGCATATTTTGGAGCCGTTCCGTGAGTCGCTTCAAAAATAGCATGACCTGTTACATAGTTAATATTAGCTCCGGGAGCAATTCCAATTCCACCAACCTGTGCAGCTAAAGCGTCAGAGATATAATCTCCATTTAGGTTCATCGTAGCCACTACATCAAATTCAGCTGGTCGAGTAAGAATTTGTTGTAGGAAAATATCAGCGATAGAATCTTTAACGATGATTTTACCTGCAGCTTCTGCATCAGCCTGTGCCTTGTTCGCCGCATCTGTTCCTTGTGCTTCAACAATACGGTCATACTCTGCCCAGGTGAATACTTTATCTCCATATTCACGCTCTGCTAGCTCATAACCCCAATTCTTAAAAGCACCTTCTGTAAATTTCATAATGTTTCCTTTGTGCACTAATGTTACGCTTTTACGTTTGTGAGTAAGAGCATACTCAATAGCAGAACGAACTAATCGCTCTGTTCCTTCAACAGAAACCGGCTTGATCCCGATACCAGACGTTTCAGGGAAACGAATCTTTTTAACACCCATTTCTTCCTGTAAGAATTTTAAGATCTTCTTCACATCATCTGTACCAGATTGCCATTCTACTCCTGCATAGATATCCTCTGTGTTTTCACGGAAAATAACCATGTCAACAAGCTCAGGATGACGCACTGGAGAAGGAACTCCTTCAAAATAACGAACTGGACGTAAGCAAACATATAGGTCTAGTTCTTGACGTAATGCTACATTAAGAGAGCGAATTCCACCACCAATTGGAGTTGTTAATGGACCTTTAATGGCGATTAAATATTCACGAATAGCTGTTAACGTATCCTCTGGAAGCCAAGAATTATACGTATTGTACGCCTTTTCTCCTGCAAATACTTCATACCAAGCAATCTTTTTCTCACCGTTATATGCTTTTTCTACCGCAGCATCTAGGACTCTTGAAGCCGCTGCCCAAATGTCTGGGCCTGTCCCATCCCCTTCGATAAAAGGAACGATAGGGTTATTAGGAACTTGTAAATTTCCGTTTTGATCCACAGTGATTTTCTCACCTGAAGTAGGTAAGCTGAATTCTTTAAAATCTGGCATGATTTCTTCCCTCCATTTTGCTTAATCATATATAAATTATTTTTAAAACGATATAAAAATATCTTTACATGCACTTCAATTATATTCAATTACAGCTGATTTTCTTACGCGTCCTGCTTATAGCTTATCCTATGCGCGCTTTTCAATTGGAACATACTCTTGCTTTTGAGGTCCAACATAGTCAGCACGAGGACGAATCAGGCGATTGTTTGCATATTGCTCTAAAATATGAGCAATCCAGCCTGACGCACGTGAAACAGCAAAAATAGGTGTAAATAGATCTCTAGCTACCCCTAAGCTGTAATATACAGATGCTGAATAGAAGTCTACATTTGGCTTTAATCCTTTTTGTCCTTCTACAAGATCATGGATTTTCACGGACATTTCATACCATTTAGGCTCACCTGTAATTTGAGTTAGGCGCTTAGACATTTCTCTAAGATGCTTAGCTCTCGGATCTCCATCCTTGTACACACGGTGACCGAAGCCCATAATCTTTTCTTTATTGTTTAGAGCGTTCTGAATATATTCCTCTGCTTTTTCAGTTTCTCCGATTTCCTCTAGCATAGCCATAACCTGTTCATTAGCCCCACCGTGCAGAGGACCTTTAAGGGCACCAATCGCTGAAGTAATTCCAGAGTACATATCGGATAATGTGGCAACTGTTACACGAGCTGTAAACGTAGACGCGTTAAACTCGTGATCAGCATGTAACACTAACGCTTTATTAAAAGCATCAACAGCAATATCAGATGGACTTTCACCTGTTAACATATAAACAAAATTCGCTGCGAAGCCTAATTCAGTATTTGGACTTACAGGCTCTTTTCCTTCTCTTATTCGGGCAAAGGCGGTAACAATTGTACCAATCTTTGCTTGTAGACGAATCGCCTTTTGAAAATTAATATCCTCTGCCATGATATCTGCTTCCTGGTCATATAAGCCTAACGCAGATACGGCCGTTCTAAGCGCAGCCATTGGATGGATTCCTTTTGGATACAAGCGAATTTGATCAATTACTTCCTGTGGAATTGAAGCATTCGTAGCTAAGTCCTTCTTTAATTGATCAAGCTCACTTTGAGTGGGTAGCTTACCATGCCAAAGCAGATAAATAACCTCTTCAAAGCTAGCGTTATCAGCAAGGTCGTCGATATCGATCCCTCGATAGGTTAGTACTCCATCAATAATAGAACTAATTGATGATTCAGCAGCAACTACTCCTTCTAAGCCGCGAGAACTCACATTGCATCTCTCCTTTAATCTTGTTCAATTCTGTTATGTAGTTTATCTACATAATAGTATAATTTATTTGGTTAGGTTTGTGAATGAATGTTCAATGAAAAAATTGGACCGCTTTCATAATGAGGTAAGCTATTCCGGCACCAATTAGTGGTCCAACTGCTACGCCTTTAAGAAACGTAACGGCCAATATTGTCCCCAACACAAGAGCGATCGTTACCTGCGGATCATCCGCAAGTAACTTGACACCAAAACCACCTAAGATTGCAACAACTAGTCCTGAAAACAAGGCTACGAGGCCATAAGTAGATTTCATGGAAGACCAAAGGTCTTGTAGTGTTATATGACCAGAGGCGATCGGGACGAGGATAGCAATAGTAATGACCGTAATTCCAATATTTAGACCCTGTCCTTGTAGAAAAGGATAGACCTTCTGTCCAAAACCTAACCAATTAATTATCAATAGGAATCCAACTGCTACAGTTATAGAGACGTTTTTTCCCAATAATCCGATAATCAGTAACAGTAATAAAAATCCTGTGGTTCCTGACAATGCTGTCGCTTCCTTTCGAGAAAACTCACATCTTTTATTCTAACATACTTTACTTATCATGTCTTGTAAGAGGATTCATATCCTAATCATTTGTACATAAAGCTATAAAAGGGTAAGATAATTTTAATAAGGGTACATAAAGAACATACATAGAGTTTGCAGAGCATGCTGTGTTTTAAAAGAACGTGAGTTGGGGGGATTTGATTGGGCAAAGAATTTTGGGGAGCTGTTGTTCGTTTTATTGTTGTTCTACTTGCCACAATAGGAGTTCTGCTTGGAATTTTTTATGGACTAGGTTTAGTTTATCCGTTTTTGATAGGATTGCTACTTGCTCTCCTTTACAATCCATTGGTTAACTTCCTTGAAGCTAAGCTAAAGTTTCCTAGATGGTTGGCAGTGACGATAGCGATCATTCTCTTGATTGCCATCCTAGCTACAATTGTTACCTTAGTTGTGATTGAAATCATTTCTGAAATCAATAAGCTGACCACGTCTCTACCACAATATGTAGAAAACTATTTTATACAAATACAGGAATTTTTTATGCAGGATGTGTTGGCCTTTTACGATAACTTTACGGACTTCTACAGCTCCTTAGATCCTGAGGTACGTAGAAACATAGAAGGACAAGTTGAGTCCTTTACCTCTACGTTAGTTGATTGGGTTCAAAGTCTTGTTACCACCATCATGAACGGACTTGTCGGATTCTTTAGTAAGATTCCAACGATGGCTACAGCTTTTGTCATTTCGTTGCTAGCGTCCTTTTTCATTAGTAAGGATTGGCCTAAACTTAGGGAGAAGTATAAAAATTTATTACCTACCAGTTTGCATGAACGAAGTGGTGCAGTTATTAAAGATTTACGCAAAGCTGTATTTGGTTTTGTAAAAGCACAGCTCACCTTAATTTCCATCACATTCGTCATCGTACTCATTGGATTCTTTATTCTCCGAGTTGAATACGCCTTAACCATTGCTTTGATTATTGGTCTAGTTGATTTGCTTCCTTATCTCGGGACTGGACTGATCTTTGTTCCTTGGATCATCTATCTATTTATCACGGGAGAGTACGGTATGGTTATTGGTCTATCTATTTTATATGCCATCGTACTTATCCAGCGTCAGATGATGGAGCCAAAAATTTTAGGAACAAATGTTGGATTAGATCCATTGCTTACTCTTGTTGCTTTGTTTGTCGGCTTTCAATTATTTGGACTAATTGGATTGATCATTGGTCCTGCTTCAATGGTTATCCTAGGTGCGTTACATCGAGCTGGAGTGTTTAGGGATCTGTGGACATTCATCAAAGGAAAGCCTCAAGTTTAGGTTGTTGTGGTGACAATCACTTCACTTTTTTAGAGTCATAAAATTAGACAAAACAAAGTCTACGTGGTAGATTCAGAATTAAATCCTAACGATAAAAAGAGGTGTTCTTATGCAACAAATTAAAAGCGTCGATGAATTCAAAAGCATTACTGGAGGCAGTCAAACAGCGGTCATAAAGTTTTACACAACCTGGTGTCCTGATTGTACACGTCTAGACCAATATATTGATGAAATTGTAGAGCAGCATCAAGATAAAAACTGGTATACAATGGACAGAGATGAATTTCCTGAAATTGGTGAGTCTGAAGCGGTGTTAGGTATCCCTAGTTTACTGGTATACAAGGAAGGTTTAAAGATTGGTCATCTTCGCGCAGATCGTAAGTCTCAAGAGGAAATCGAAGAATTTCTACAAAGATATTAATCGTGACCATCATATTAAAAAAGAAAGGTAAGCTTTCTCCTAGGAGATGCTTACCTTTCTTTTTTGCCTGCTGGTATAAATGACTTACCTTCTTCTTATGACAAAGAACTGCCCAGATTGAACCATCTTTGAGAGCCGGCTAACAAGCCAAGCTTTCACGATATTTCGGGTGTATGGAAGAAGCAGGAGCAAGCCTAGAATGTCTGTAAGAAAGCCAGGGGCGATAAGAAATATTCCACCAGCTAGAATACAAACCCCATCAAGTAAGGATTGACCTGGAATCTCTTTACGTGCTAATTGGATCTGAACAAGCTGTATTGTTTGAAGACCTTGTTTTTTAGCTAACCACACACCTAGCAGTCCTGTAACTAGTAGCAGCCCAAACGTATAGCCAAGTCCAATCCATTGACTAACTAGAACAAGTCCAACTATCTCAAGAGCTGTGACAATGATAAGCAAAATAAGTAGCTTTCTAATCATCGCTATTCTCTTCCAAAACGTCTGTCATAAGCTGGTGTAGCTCTAGAGATACATGTTTTAACCGAACAGGCTTCAAGCTCTTGGTTGTCCAGCAGTGTTTAGTTACCCCTGTAACTAGCACATCTTCTTCTCTTTTGACGGTATAATGAAAAGTCATCCTAATGCCCGTATAAGAAATTAACTTTGTGTCAATGGTGATTAAATCATCATATAACGCTGGTTTATGATAGGATAGGGAAACATCCGTTACTGGTAGCAAAAGTCCTGATTCCTCTACTGCTCTGTAGCCAGGGCCAAAATGACGGAGCATATCTGTTCTCCCTACTTCAAACCAAGTTAAATAATTCCCATGGTGGACGACTCCCATTTGATCCGTTTCTTTATAGCGAACTCTAATTTCTGAGTGATGTCCCATTGTTTCATCAACACCTAGCTTTGTATTTAATGAATGTTACAATACCTTGGCATGTCCTACATAAATATGACCACGAATAGAGTCAACTGTTATTTCATCTCCATCTTTAAATTGGTCTGTTGCGTTCTCAACTCCAACGATAATAGGAACCTCTAAGCTCAGTCCCACTACTGCTGCATGAGACGTTAAACCAGCTTCTTCAGTTACCACAGCAATAGCTTGCTCAAAGCACCCAATCATATCCTTATCCGTTGCCGTAGTCACTAAAATTTTCCCTTCACAGCCTTTTTCGATAGCTTCCTGTGGAGTTTTAGCTACAACTACTTTCCCTGATACAGCCGTTTTGCCTACACCTTGTCCTTTTGCGACAATGTCTCCTACCACATGAATCTTCATCATATTTGTTGTACCTGTTTCACGAACAGGAACACCAGCTGTAATAACGAGTAAATCACCGTGTTTGATCAGCTTAGATTGTACAGCTGAATCCACAGAGATATCAAGCATTTCATCAGTTGATGCAGCATTCTTTGCTAGGAGAGGGTATACTCCCCAAACTAAGGAAAGCTTTCTTTGCACCTGTTCATGCGGAGTTACAGCAATAATTGGAGCTTTCGGACGGTACTTTGATACCATTCTTGCTGTATATCCACTTTCAGTAGGAGTTAATACAGCTGCTGCCTTTAAGTCTAATGCAGCGTTACACACGGATTGGCTAATGGAGTCCGTAATCGTTGCTTGACGTCCACTACAACGCTGATCTAACCATTCTTTATACTGAATAGCTTCTTCTGTTCTTTCTGCAATTTTAGCCATTGTCGTAATGGATTCTAATGGATATTTTCCAGCAGCCGTCTCTCCGGATAACATAACCGCATCCGTACCATCAAAGATAGCGTTGGCCACATCTCCAACCTCGGCTCTGGTTGGTCTAGGATTCCGTTGCATGGAATCTAGCATTTGAGTCGCCGTAATAACAGGCTTCCCTAGCTCATTACATTTACGAATCATCATTTTCTGCATGATAGGCACTTCTTCTGCTGGTACTTCAACCCCTAAATCTCCACGGGCTACCATGACACCATCAGCTACTTGTAGAATCTCATCAATGTTGTCTACGCCTTCTTGATTTTCAATCTTAGCGATAATTTGTACATGATCCTGACCATGCTCCTCTAAAATCTTACGGATCTCTAGAATGTCGCTTCCTTTTCGAACAAAGGATGCAGCTATATAATCAATCCCATGCTCCAATCCAAAACGAATGTCAGCAGCATCTTTTTCTGTGATGCCAGGCAGCTTTATAGATACACCAGGAACGTTAACTCCTTTTCTGCTTTTAAGCTGCCCACCGTTTAAAATAGTTGTGTGTAGATTTGCTCCTTGAATACTCGTAACCTCAACCTCAATTAGACCATCGTCTATTAAAATCCGGCTTCCAACCTGTACGTCGTGAACAAGCCCCTCATAGCTCACTGATATTTTCTCTTCTGTACCCTCAATTTGCTCAGTAGAAATGATTAAAGAATTCCCCTCTACTAGCTCAATCGGTTCATTCTTTAGCACACCGGTACGAATCTCTGGGCCCTTAGTATCTAAAAGAAGAGCGAAGTTTTTACCTGCTAGCTTAGCTGCTTCCTTAATATTATTAATTCGATTTAGATGTTCTTGATGATCTCCATGTGAAAAATTAAGACGTGTTACATTCAATCCAGCTTCAAACAGTTTTTTTAACATATCCACAGATTCACTAGCTGGACCAATTGTGGCAACAATTTTGGTTTTTCTCATCATCCAAGCTCCTTTTCGTTTCTTCTATCTATTTTTTTATATTTAATCCATATACCAGCCTTTGACTAGATGGATAGTTCCTTAGCTAATTTATATATAGATAAATCAACAAAGTGCTTCTGAGCAAGTGCTTCTGAAATAGGTGTGGCTACTAAGCTGTTATTCTGTATGCCTACCATTTTCCCCTTTTCTCCCTGTAGCAAAAGCTCAACAGCAAAGGAGCCTAAGCGACTAGCAAGAACTCGATCGGCAGCTGTTGGGGAGCCTCCACGCTGAATATGCCCTAATACAGTTACTCTGCATTCAAGGCCGGTTTTCTCTGTAATTTCTTCCCCAATCTTCAAACCACCGCTAGAGCCCTCAGCTACCACAATAATACTATGCTTCTTCCCTCTTTCAAAACCTCTCTGTAATCGGTTTACTACGTCATCAATGGAATATTCAACCTCTGGAATCAGGATCGTTTCAGCTCCGTCTGCCAGACCCGAGTATAGCGCTAAATCCCCCGCATCGCGCCCCATGACCTCAATGACGAATGTTCTTTCATGACTAGTAGCCGTATCACGAATTTTATCGATTGCCTCAATGACTGTATTCAAAGCTGTATCGAAGCCAATCGTATAATCAGTACAAGGGATGTCATTATCAATAGTTCCTGGAACACCAATAGCAGCAATTCCTTTTTGACTAAGCTTTTCTGCTCCACGGAAAGAGCCGTCCCCACCAATAACTACAAGCCCGTCGATGCCGTGCTGCTTTAAATTCTCTACCGCCTTTAGCTGCCCTTCATCTGTTTTGAACTCCTCGCTACGTGCCGTTCCTAGAATCGTTCCACCTCTGTGGATAATGTCTCCAACTGAGCCTAAGTCTAATTCTTTTATGTTGTTGTTCATTAGACCTTGGTATCCATGATAAATACCAAATACTTCTAGCTCATGAAACATCGATTTTCTGACTACAGCTCGGATAGCTGCGTTCATCCCTGGAGAATCCCCTCCGCTAGTTAAAACCCCTATTCTTTTCACTGTATGTCCTCCCCTCTGGTACGAAAATGCTCCTGAAACTCTTTTCTTCAGAAGCATTTCTCAAACCATTTCACCTTATTTTTTATATGTGAAATTGCCGATCTTCTTAAATTTTTGATAACGGGATTCAACCAGTTCATCTGCATTCTGCTTCTTCAAATCTTCTAAAGCCGCTTGAATGGTTTCTTTAATGGCTGCAGCCTGTTCATCCAAATTAAGGTGTGCCCCACCTCTAGGTTCAGCAATTACACCTTCTATAATACCCATCTGATGCAAATCAGGGGCTGTGATTTTCATTGCCTCCGCCGCACGCTGTGCTTGGGAAGCATCCTTCCATATAATAGCAGCTGCTCCCTCTGGTGAAATGGTGGAGTATACGGCATTTTCTAACATGTATATATGATTGCCTACACTAATCGCTAATGCGCCTCCGCTTCCTCCTTCACCGATAATAATACAGATAATAGGAACCTCAAAGCCTGCCATCTCTCTTAGATTTCTAGCGATTGCTTCACTTTGTCCTCTTTCCTCAGCAGCAATCCCAGGATAAGCTCCTGGTGTATCAATGAAACAAATAATAGGTCTACCAAACTTATTTGCTTGCTGCATGGCCCTTAAGGCTTTACGATAGCCCTCTGGATGAGGCATTCCAAAATTTCTTCTGATGTTTTCCTTCGTATCTTTTCCCTTTTGATGACCAATTACGGTAATCGGCTGACCATCAAGCATACATATTCCCGTTACAATAGCCGCATCGTCACCATATTGCCGATCTCCATGGACTTCAATAAAGGACTGAAAAATACGTTGGACATAGTCCAAAGTTGTTGGCCTTTGAGGATGTCTAGCTATCTGTAAGCGTTGCATAGGCGTAAGATGACCATAAATTTCTTCAGACAGCCTGACTGCTTTTTCCTCTAAGCGTTTTATTTCCTCAGAAAAGTCTATGTCCTTCTCGGAAGTAAAACTTCTTAATTCATTTATTTTATTTTGTAGTTCAACCAAGGGACGTTCAAAAGGTAATTCACCTGGCACGCCACTTCACCTCCAAACTAGGTCGAATGAATCTCTAAAATAGTGCCTAACTGATCACGAAGCTCTTTTCTCTCAACAATCATATCAAGCTGACCATGCTTCAATTGAAACTCAGCCGTTTGAAAATCCTCAGGGAGCTTTTGGCGAATCGTTTGTTCAATAACACGCCTTCCAGCGAACCCTATTAAAGCTCCTGGCTCAGCTATATTATAATCACCTAAAGAGGCGAAGCTAGCAGAAACTCCACCATATGTAGGATGTGTCAGAATAGAGATAAACAGTCCCTTTTCCTTATCTAATTTAGAAAGAGCTGCACTTGTTTTCGCCATTTGCATCAGGCTTAGGATTCCCTCCTGCATTCTAGCTCCACCAGAGGCGGAAAAAAGTAGGAAAGGAATCTTTTTTTCAATAGCCTGCTCAATCGCGTTTGTTATTTTTTCCCCTACAACTGAACCCATACTAGCCATGATAAAGCGAGAATCCATCACACCAACAACAACGGGATGCCCTTTAATTTTCCCTTCACAGGTAATAATGGCTTCATTTAAGCCAGTTTTTTTCGTAGTAGCCGCTAAACGATCAGCATAATCTGGAAATCCAAGTGGGTCAACAGAAATCATGTCGGCATCAATTTCCTGATACTCGCCTCCGTCCAGCAATATGGCTAAGCGTTCAGCCGCTGAAAGCGGAAAATGGAACTGACAGGTTGAGCAAACGTGTAGGTTTTTAGTTAGCTCCTTCGTATAAAGAATGCTTCCACATTGCTTACATTTCACCATAAGCCCTTCAGGAATTTCCTTTTTCGCTTGCTCCGAAGGTATTGTTGCATATTTTCTTTTTTTCCCAAACAGATCCTTTAACACGTAAACACCTCACCACATCTTTTATGCCACATTTTATTCATCGTACAGTTATTGCAGTATGGAGCTAAGAATTTCTCTTATTTCCTCGATCTCTGCCTCAGGAACAAGAATTTCAAATTGCTTTCCATGCTGACTTTGTCTTACCTTACATAAAAATCCTTCATCAGCGAGACGGTGTTGTATTTTTTCTGCCATTTTCATACTAGGTGCTATATAAATGACCGTCCACATTGCTGAATCCTCCTATTCACGATCTATCATCGTTAATTTTCTAGTATTTTCAGCTACTTCTTCAGGATTTACTTGTTTTCTTGCTACTCCAGTTTCCATTGCTGCTTTTGCTACTGCAGCAGCTACAGCTGGAGCTACCCTAGGATCAAATGGAGCAGGAATTACATAATCAGCGTGTAGTTCCTCCTCGGTAATTAAATCCGCAATCGCATACACGGCTGCAAGCTTCATTTCCTCATTAATATGGGTGGCATATACATCTAAAGCCCCTCTGAATATTCCAGGGAAGGCTAGAACATTGTTCACTTGATTAGCAAAATCAGAACGTCCCGTTCCAATAACCTTTGCTCCTGCTGCCTTGGCATCCTCCGGCATAATCTCAGGATCAGGATTGGCCATGGCAAAGATAATCGGATCCTTGTGCATCGTTTGAATCATTTCTTTTGTTAAAGCCCCGGCAACGGATACACCTACAAAAACATCGGCATCCTTCATCGCGTCAGCCAGGTTTCCTTCAACACGGTTTCTATTCGTAGAACGAGCTACCTGTTCCTTAATGGCATTCATGCCAAATGGACGTCCTTCGTAGATAATTCCTTTTGAATCACACATGATAATATCCTTAACACCCATGCGCAATAATAGCTTGATAATAGCAATTCCTGCAGCTCCTGCACCGTTTGCTACGACCTTAATCTCACTTAAATCTTTATCAATAATCTTTAAGGCATTCACTAGCCCCGCTAAAGTAACGATAGCGGTACCATGCTGATCATCATGGAAGATAGGTATATTCGTTTCTTTTTTTAATCGCTCCTCAATTTCAAAGCAATTCGGAGCTGCGATATCCTCTAAATTCACACCACCAAAAGTTGGCTCTAATAGTTTGACCGTTTCTACTATCTTGTCCACATCTGTTGTATCCAAACAGATAGGAAACGCATCTACCCCAGCAAATGATTTGAAAAGAACAGCTTTCCCCTCCATAACAGGTAGCGCAGCAGCTGGTCCAATATTTCCTAATCCCAGTACAGCTGTACCATCGGTTACAACGGCAACCATGTTTCCTTTCATCGTATATTCATAAACCTTCTTAGGGTGATCAAAAATATCTTTACATGGTTCAGCCACACCTGGAGAATAAGCTAAGCTTAGATCCTTTGCGTTGCGAACAGGTACCTTTGATTTAACCTCTAGTTTTCCTTGATTCTTTCTATGCAAATGTAGTGATTCTTCTCTAGTGGTAGCCACAACGTTCACTCTCCTTATTGTTCACGAATCATTGCTCTAGGACATATACCTGTTTTTCATTATACCAAATGAACGGCTAGTGTAAATAAAGGATTCGGTGCCAACTCTATGAATCCTGCTTGAGGATAGCCGCTTGGTCATAGCCTAATATCTGCTCAATCCTCTGAATCAGCTTTGGATCGACACGGACGTAAACACCCTCTACATGCAGAAGCTTCTTATTTTGTACATAATACAGATAGACAGGTGTTTCCCCATTGGAATGCTTTAATAATTGATCTTTTAGGGCTTGTAGTTTTTCACTATTTTCCGCTTTTGCCTCTATTTTTATAAAAAGCTGTTCCAACACTTTTGAGTCTTCGTTCGTTTCTTGAATGTCTCTCTCCTTTGGATCTGGAAGACTAGAAAGCTCAAGCACTTTAGAGACAATAAGCTGTGAGCCTTCATCCTTTAGCTTGGCTTCAAGCGTTCCTTCAATAAACACCATGTTTCCTTCTTCAAAAAGAGGAATATGATCCTGAAAAATTTTCGGAAAAAGAACAAGCTCCAGCTCTCCCCCCTGATCCTCAATCGTAGCAAAAGCCATCGGCTCCCCCTTTTTCGTTCTAATCCTCTTCACCTTTTGAATGATGCCTATGGTTCGTACCATGCTCCCTTCTTTATCACTTAGATCAGGGATAAAGGTAGCTTGATAGCTTTTAGCTCTCTGACGAAATACATCAAGCGGGTGACCAGATAGGTAGAAGCCTAAAATATCCTTCTCTAGCTTCAATTGCTCAAGAGCTGTGAATGGAGGAATTTCCACCCATTTATAATCATCTGGTAGTTCATCGGCAAAGAAAAACAGTTGGTCGCTTACTCCTTGCCCTTGTGCTTGTTCTGCCATTTCTAGAATATGATCAAGATTCCCTAACGCCTGAGCACGATGCATATCCAATTGATCAAAGGCTCCAGCCATTATTAAGGATTCTATCACCTTACGATTACAAACCTTTAGACTAACCCTTTGACAAAAATCCAACAGATTTTTGAAGGGCTGCTTCGTTCTTGCCTCGACGATCTCACGAATAGCAGGAAGACCGACATTTTTTATCACATTGAGTCCTAGCCTAATTTGTCCTTCCTCTACTGTAAAGTAAGCCCCACTACTTTGAATGGAAGGAGGTAGTACATCAATTCCTCTATAGGAAGCCTGCTTTAAGTAATCAGAAACCTTATCTGCATGTCCAATAGAGGTTGACAGAAGAGAGGCAATGAAAGCCACAGGGTAGTGGGCCTTTAAATAAGCTAATTGGTAAGCAATAACAGCATATGCAGCAGAATGAGAACGATTAAAGCCGTAATTAGCAAATCGAGCAATGAGGTCATATACATGCTCGGCAACCTCTGGATTATAGCCTTGCTTGATACATCCTTCAACGAAATGGGTTCGCTCCTGATCTAGCAAATCTCTCTTTTTCTTCCCCACAGCTCGTCTTAATAAATCAGCCTCTCCAAGGGAAAAACCAGCCATACTAGAAGCAATCTGCATGATCTGCTCTTGATAGACGATAATTCCATACGTATCCTCTAGTATTGGAATTAAATCCTGATGAGGATACTCAACCTCTATTCGTCCATGCTTCGCATCAATAAACATAGGTATGTTTTCCATGGGGCCTGGACGATATAGAGCGAGTACAGCAATAATATCCTCAAAGCTACTTGGCTTTAATCTCCTTAAGACACTTCTCATCCCATCAGATTCTAACTGAAAGATGCCTGACGTATCACCTTCACATAAAAGCTGAAATGTCTTGTCATCCTCCATAGGAATCTGCTCTAAGGTAAGGGGTTCCTCACTAGAAACGTTTTGATTAATAATTTGGAGGATTTCCTCTAGCAATGACAGATTTCTAAGACCCAAGAAATCCATTTTTAATAGTCCAATGTCCTCTAGGTCTTCCATCGCATATTGGGTTAAAGCTACATCTTCGTGCCCTTCCTGTAAAGGAACATAATGGGTAAGCGGCTCTTCAGAAATAACAACTCCTGCTGCATGAGTGGACGTATGCCTTGCTGTTCCCTCAAGCTGCTTAGCCGTATGAATAAGCTGCTTAATTTGTTCATCCTCCTCCATTAAGCGCTGAAGCTGCTCAGACTCCTTAATGGCCCGTTCAAGGTTCATGCCATAGCTGTAGGGGATCAGCTTTGAAACACGATTAACTAAGGTTAAAGGTACATCCAAAGCACGTCCTACATCTCGTATAGCTGCTTTCGCCCCAAGCGTACCGAATGTAATAATTTGGGCAACATGCTCCTTCCCATACTTCCTTGCAACGTATTGAATAACCTCATCTCTTCTTCGATCTGAAAAATCAATATCTATATCGGGCATGCTAATTCGCTCAGGGTTTAGAAACCTTTCAAATAGCAGCTTGTACTTCATTGGATCAACATTTGTTATATTTAACACATAAGCCACTAGGCTTCCTGCAGCAGATCCACGTCCTGGACCTGTGATGATTCCATTTCGATGGGCAAACTCCATAAAGTCCCAGACAATTAAGAAGTAATCCGCATAGCCCATTTGACCTATGACAGAAAGCTCATATTCTAATCTCTGACTTATTTCTTCCGTTATCACTGAATAGCGAGTTGTAACTCCCTGGTGGCAAACCTCTGCCAAATAGTGTAGGGCTGACTTCCCTTCCGGCACGGGAAACGCTGGCAGGATTTCTACTCCCATGGGGATGTCAAGGTTACAGCGTTCAGCAATTCGGGCTGTGTTATGGAAAGCTTCAGCTGCGTAAGGAAATAGATTCTTCATCTCTTCAGCACTTTTCAAGTAAAACTCAGGACTAGGAAACTTTAAACGATCATCCTCAGCAACCTTCTTACCTGTCCCGATACATAACAAACAGTCGTGAGCTACAGCATCCTTTTTCAATGTATAATGGACATCATTCGTGATGACAAGTGGGATCCCCGTTTCCTGAGCTAGCTTCATCAGTCTCTGGTTTAATATTTTTTGCTCGGACATACCGTGATCCTGCAGCTCTAAAAAGTAATTTTCTACTCCAAAAATCTGTTGGTGCTCTAAAGCAATCGCTTTCGCTTCATCAGGCTGGCCGGTGAGAAGGGCTTGCTGTACTTCACCAGCCAAGCAAGCACTTAAGCATATTAAGCCCTTATGATGCTTCTGAAGCCATTCCTTTGTCACTCGCGGTTTGTAATAAAAACCATGAAGATGAGCCTTCGTTGTAAGCTTCATCAGGTTTTGATAGCCTTCGTAATTCTCGGCTAGTAGAAGAAGATGATGGAGCTTTAATTTCCCCTTTGTTGCCCTTTCTTCCAAAGGAGCATTCGTCACATAAACCTCGACACCAATAATAGGTTTAAGCCCATTTGCTTTACAGGCTTTATAAAAGGGAATGGCACCGTACATCACCCCATGGTCAGTTAAAGCTAGGGCTTTCATATCCAGCCTCTTAGCTTCTTGAATGAGTTGGTCGATGCGACTAGCCCCATCTAATAAACTATATTCACTATGGACGTGTAAATGAACAAATTCTTGTCCTTCCATGCTCATCCCTCATTTGTTTCATGCAGATTCCTTTTGTCCTGCTTAGCTTTCTATTATAATTAGTAGCGTAGTTGATTATCTTTTCAAGGAGATTGGTCACACTACAGGACATGAGACCTTTTTTCGTATCCCTTATCATTGTATAATAGTTAAAAGGCTAATAAAAGAAAAACAGGAGATCCTATGACGAAAAAACCATACTTAATTGCTGTTGATCTAGATGGTACACTTTTAACAGACAACAAAACGATTAGTACAAGAACTAAGCAGTCCCTGCATCAAGCGGTTAAACAGGGACATAAAGTTGTGATTTCAACTGGAAGACCCTTTCGCTCCAGTGAAATGTATTATAAGGAGCTAGGACTTGATACTCCCATTGTAAATTTTAATGGAGCCTTGGTTCACCATCCATTACATCCTGAGTGGGGGGTGTTCCACTCTCCTTTAGAGGCTAATATAGCTAAGCAAATTATCCAAACGGCTGGTGAGTTTGGTGTACAAAATATAATGGTAGAGGTTATGGATGATGTCTATTTGAAAGAGCATGATGAAGTACTCCTTCAATCTTTTTTCGACCCTACTATTGAGATCACGTTGCTGTCGGATAGTTTTCATAAAGACCCTACATCTGTACTTATTCACCCGTATGAGCATAATGTGGACAAGCTAAGAGAATTTTTAGATCAGCATCACGCTGAGGTTGTAGAGCATCGTAAATGGGGCGCTCCTTGGAACGTCATTGAAATCATTCGTAAGGGATTAAGCAAGGCGGTTGGACTTGAACGAGTGTGTCACAGCTTTGATATCCCTGCTGAGCGCGTTATTGCCTTTGGTGATGAGGATAATGATTTCGAAATGATCCAGTTTGCGGGAGTAGGGGTAGCCATGGGTAATGCCATTGCTGACTTGAAAGAACGAGCCAATGAGATTACCCTAACAAATGAAGAGGATGGAATTGCCCACTTCTTAGAAAAGAATCTGCTCTAGCTATCAGTAACTAACATGAAAACCATGAGAATTAGCCTGCGCTAACATTCTCATGGTTTTTTCATTCTGTCTGGAAAAAGATACATGAACCTGTCCTTCTTCCCATATAGATGATAAGAAAGCATCTTTAAGGGAGCGATGAGGCATGACTTTTATGGTGACCATTATCCTTGATCTATTCGTTGCGTTTGGTGTTCTCGTCGGGGGCTGTTTAATTGGTGGGCTTGGGGCCTTTTTAATTGGCGAGCCTCCGTTTGTGATCATGGAATCACTGGCGGACAAAATTAAAATATGGGCTGTTGTTGCCGCTATTGGGGGAACAATGGACACTCTTTCGGCAATTGAACGAGGGTTCTTATCGGGAGCTCATGGTGAAATTATAAAGCACGTCCTGTTTATTTGTAGTGCCTTTATTGGTGCTCATCTAGGAACCATTGTGATCAAATGGTTTGTAGGAAGTGAGCTACTGTGAAGGTACCCACATTAAGCACTATTAAAAAAATGGCTCAGATGCTAGCTAGTTTCATCATAGGGGGCATCGTCGGAGCGATTGTCATTTTTTATATGTATGGGCATCTGATGAACGAGATCGTCCTTGAAAACCGACAGCTCAACATTAACTACATTAACCTTCAGGATGACTTTACTAGAATTGAGCAAAACATGAATGAGATGACGGAAAATCAGTTAAGAATGACGATTAAAAAGGTTGATGTCCATATAGAAGCGGATGAAAAAACGAAGGAGGATATCCATTCGTATAATTTGGTTGAGACTGAGGTCATAGACAGGTTACGGAGAGAGTTAAAATTTCTTATTAATCTTCCTATGCAAAGTGTAGCTGAAACCTCTGATGCGATTAAACAGCTGATCAACGGCAGGCGGTATGATATTCAGCAGCAGCAAATTGGCATAAAGCTTAACTTTCTTGTGATTTATTCCACTGTCTCGGTCAATATCTCAATTGTAAAATTGGATTAATTATTGCCTAGTAAGGAACTACTGATAAAAAATTCTAAGCCAAGCGTGTCATGTCTGGCAGCGCTTGGCTTTCGTTCATTATGATCTAGATTTAATGGTAGAAGTGTTTTTATCCTTCGGGGTGAACAGAGGGAGCCATAATGTAAAGGTTGTTCCCTCACCTAATTGACTCTCCATTTTTATCGTACCCTGGTGCATATCTACAAGCTCTTTCACAATAGCCAAACCTAATCCAGTTCCTTTGTTCTCCTTTGAACGACCACGATCTACCTTGAAAAACCTCTCCCAAATCAGCTCCTGATCATCCTTAGAAACTCCAATTCCAGTATCTGAAATAACAAGCTTCATTTTATCGTTGTCACTGTATGCCTCTAATGTAACGCCACCATGCTCTGTAAACTTTAGGGCATTTTTAACTAAGTTTGCTACAATTTGCTCCAAGCGATCACGGTCAGCATACACACTCTCTAACGTATCGTCAGCTCGAACATTGATTTCTAGCCCTTTCTCATCTGCCTGCTGTTTAAATTTAAAGGCTACCTTGTTTAATATAGAGCCTATATGAACAGGGGATCGATCTAATGAGATTTCATTATGCTCAAGCTTAATTAAATCAAAAATATCCTCTACTAGCCTACTCATATGCAAGGTTTCTTTGTACATCACATCATAATATTTCTTACGGCTTTCTTCTTTTTCAACAAGTCCGTCCTGCAACGCTTCTAAGAATCCCTGCATAGCCGTTAATGGTGTGCGCAATTCATGGGAAACGTTCGCTAAGAAATCATTACGCATTTGGTCTAGCTTGTTTCGCTCATAGTCGATTTTCTCTAGCTTCTCAGCCATCGTATTAATGGTATTTGCCAAATCTCCTATCTCATCCTCTGAGTCAATATTAATTCTCTCTGAGTAATTACCAACTGAAATTTTTGATGCCGTACGATCAATTTCACGAAGGGGGCGAGAAATGGACCATGAGAGGAAGGAAACCATTGCTGTCGAAAGAATAATCCCAAAAACAGAGGTTAGTATAACCGTTTCCCTAATTTTCATAACGGTTTTATTTATCCCGACAACTGGAGAATGGAGGACAATTCCCCCATACACCACATCCTCCTTACCCCAAGGCACAACAACAGATAGCATTGGCTCATTAAGACCTTCAAAGCTTAAGCGACTAACTACATTTTCGCCCCTAAGAACCCTACCAACGATAGAAGTAGCAACGGATTTTCCGATGGTCACTTCATCACGAGTAGAGGTGGAAATGATTTTTCCATCTCGATCAAATACCCATATCCTTGAGTTAAAGGACTGATCCAAAAACAGCAAAAATTGCTCTGTCTCTGCTGCATTAATAGACATATCCTGTATAGATAGATTTACAATCTTCGCTTTACGGAGCATTTCTTCTTGAGTTGATTCAAAAATATATCCCTTAACTAAATAGGAAATAATAATTCCTACAATGCCTAAGCCGATCAAAACTGTCACCATAAAACTTAAAATGAGTCTGCGAAATAAGCTTTTTCCGATACCAAATATCATTCCTGCACCTCAAACTTATAGCCCACACCCCACACAGTCTGGATATACTCATGCTCAAGGGTGGAAAGCTTTTGTCGAAGCTTCTTGACGTGAACATCCACCGTTCGAATGTCCCCCATAAAATCATATCCCCACACCTGCTCTAAGAGCTGTTCTCTTGTAAACACACTGCCTGGGGACTTGGCCAAATGGACGAGCAAATCGAACTCCTTCGGTCGAAACGCCACCCTTTCTCC
Source organism: Bacillus horti (assembly GCF_030813115.1). Lineage (NCBI taxonomy): Bacteria > Bacillati > Bacillota > Bacilli > Caryophanales > Bacillaceae > Caldalkalibacillus > Caldalkalibacillus horti. Next base: position 93,882 of record NZ_JAUSTY010000001.1, read on the forward strand.
CTGAACATGTACATCACGTTTTCCAAGGTGAATAAAAAGATCCTTGAACTCTAACTGTGTCGGGCTACCTTCTTGAGCATTCGCATCATTTCGCGGTTGGAGCCTACGGAATATTGCTTTAATCCGAGCTACAAGCTCCCTTGGGCTAAACGGTTTAGTGACATAATCATCGGCGCCTAGCTCTAAGCCTAGTACTCTGTCAAACTCTTCCCCTTTAGCGGTAAGCATGATAATAGGAATATCAGATTTTTTACGAATTTCGCGGCATGCTTCAAATCCATCCATATTTGGCATCATGACATCTAGTAATATTATATCTGGTGATTCTTTTTCAACCATATCTAAGGCTTGCGCCCCATCATGTGCCTCTACTAATTCAATTTGTTGCTTTTCAAAATATAGTCGAATAATTTCTAATACATTTGGATCATCATCAGCCACAAGAACCTTAAAGCGATTCATATATCTCATCCCCTTATATCTTAACAATCCTTCACTTCACACTTTTTCTTTATATTGTGCTTTTACTGTTAAAGACTATTTACTTTTTTTGCATATACCTACAAATATTCGAACAAAATTATATATTTATGTTCCCTCATTTTTTGTTTTTCAAACACAAATAGGAACTCCTCATTTAGAGCTCCTGCCATCTATCTAAGTTGTGTTAAAGGAATTAAATCCGTTTGATCAATTTTTTAGTAAATGATTAAAAGCTTAGTCATGCAAAAAAGATACTATTATAGATTTAAAAAGGAAGCTAATGTCGTATACCCTTCAGAAAATAATATGATGAGTGCTATTATATAAGAAGCATAAGTAGGGTAAATCGACTTAATCATCATCCATTTATCTGTAGGAATAAGATTTTTATCTTTTATATGTTCAACCATCTGCGGATCCTGAGCTAGCCTCTTTGCAAAATGTAATGCTTTAGCTCGTAATTCCGTACAAGATGGGGTTATTGTCGTTAGTTCATGTAGTTGAATATTAAAGTGCTCTAGCTTTTTTTTGTATTGCAGAACTTCAATAGCTCTCTTATTCTGCGAATGTTCTGCAGAATAACCACTAGCCTGATCAGCAACCATGGTCCTTCCTCCTTTAGTTCAAGTAAACAAGTAATTGACTATCCCCAGGAGTTTCTCTCTAGATGTTTCTTCGCTTATATAGATGTTTATTTGTTTCATTAAATGATAATCCCCCCACCTTTGGAGTGGGGGGAAACACTTTTTATAATGTGCTAGGCGTATTAGCCGTTATCGTCTTCAGTATCATTATCTAGATCTAAATCTTCATCATTATCTAGATCTAAATCTTCATCATTGTCTAGATCAGTGTCAGTTCCTGGCTCAGTTCCCGGTGCTGGATCTAATCCTGGCTCAGTTCCTGGTGCTGGCTCTAGACCTGGCTCAGTATCACCATCTGTAGCACAACCTGCTAACACTCCAAAAGCTAAAATTAAACTTGCTATAACTAAAAGTGATTTTTTCTTGAACATTGATAAACATCCTCCTTTAATCTTTGTTCTCTTATACTATAAAAGATAAAAATGACCAAACTATTGTTAAACTAAGTCCTAATCATTAAATAAATGTTAAAAAACTATGACCATCGAATAGGGAGGTTACTTATTGGCAAAAAAAAAGACTGCTGATTAGACTTCGTCTCTAATCAGCAGCAAAAACATCTATATATAAGGGAGATGTAGGCGTCTGTTTATGTAATACCCCTTTTTCAAAAAGCTAATCCTATTTTTAAAAACTTTTTTCAAACTTTATAATAGACGACTAAAATTGATAGGCTCCATTCCACACTACTTCTTCTTCATATTGCTCATAGATTTCCCCCATCAGCTCCGTAATAGCGGCTCGGTGATCTTCTCCGTCAGCCTCAATCAGATTGAGAGTATGGTCACTAATAAACTTGGAAACTACTTCATCCAGCTCAGCTATGGAGGAGTAGCCTTGCATAATTGCATGTTCGTAAATCATAAACCACACAATGCGTGATCTTGCTTTTTCTTTATTGACCTGGTCTAGTTCGTGAGGTTCAATATCATGAATGGTCACTCTGTAATCTCGAAACTCAGCAATAACTTCTTCCGGCAAAGCGGTTTCCTGACAACCAACTAATAGGATTAGCGAGCATACACAAATTAGAATACAGACCTGTTTCATATTTCCTCCCCGTTCAACTTTTTAAAGATCTCCTTCTATATATAGACGGAACAATGCCTGAAATGGTTTCAGAAATTTTAAAATTAATAAAATTAATTTCTCCTAAAAAGAAGAGAGCTTTCACCCTCTTCATTTACTTAGCTATTTTTAATAATTGCTGTACATAACGAGCCCGAACTAGAGCATAATAGAGCAGCTGAAAGACTAGAAAACAGCCAATCACTTTGACAGCAGAAAGATAGATAGGGACTTGCAGGAGCCCACGTAAAGCACTTAAAGCAAAGCTTGCATGAACGGAAGCTAAAGCGATAGGGACCAAAAATAGAAGTAATAGTTGTACAGTAACGGAGCTCTTTAGCTCCTGCTTCGTTAGACCAATCCGATGAATCGCTTGATATTGCTTTTTGTCATTCTCCAAATCCGAAAATAATCTGAAGTAGAGAAAGCTACCTGCTGAAACAAAGAAAATAATGCCCACGAATAGTCCTACATACAGCATCACACTTGTCGCATTTACCATGTCCTGATACATGGTGACTCTAGCTGTTATAGTAGCATCTTCACTATAGATTTGTTTTACATTAGTCCCTTTTCCATCTGTCCATTCAGCAAACAACGTTGTCGTTAAATCTCCTGTTTCCTCCCACCCCTCTATTTCGTAAACGGTGGCTTGTGCAGTTTCTAGTTCTGATAGAAGAGAAGCATACGTTTCTTCTGACACAATGAGAATATGGCCTAGCTCTCCACTAGGAAAAACAGAAGCTTCTACTAACGCTTGAACATCCAGCTTTTCTCCAGATTTCTCAAGCTCTGCAATTTCATATGGGAGAGTATTCTCACCCCAGCCTTCAACCTGACTATAATAAATCAGAGAAAGAATCGCTTGCTTTTCGGTTAACTCATAATGAGGTAGATCGCTCCGAAGCTGAGCTAGTTGATTATAATCTGCTAGGGACATAATGCCTACACGATTATCATGTACTGAATCCAATAGAAACTGTATGTCCACTTTTTCATACTGAAGTCGTTCATTTCCTAGGCTTTGATCGAGCTGCTGAATTCTTTTTTCATATTCAGTATCGGTTGCAAATGAAATATATTGAATAGCATACGGGTTAAAAAACTCAGCCTCTGCCTTTCGTGACTCATGAAAAGAGACTAACGTTCCCGTTGCTGTTATCGCTACGGTAGAAATAATCGTCACTAAAAATAGCATTCGAGCGTTATCCTTCATGCGATATGCTAAATTGGATAACCAAATGAGACGTGTTCCCTTCCAGTGATAGCCTTCATTTCGTTTAAGCCGATTAATCACGTATACACTTAATTGCGAATACAAGAAATACGTTCCAATAATCGTAATGGCTGTGACAGGAATCAACAGTAGTCCTACAGTCATTCCATTCGCCGTATAGGATAACGCATAGGCAGCAACTAGGCAAAGGGCAGCAAAGGCGGATAGTAGGAAGGAAGCCTTAGGCTCTGGACGGGGCTTTCTGGTCCCTCTGAGCAGTTCAATAATTTGACTAGTGCGCACCGTAAATAAAGTAAAAAAAGAAATCGTTAGAAATAGGAGAAGGAAAGCTCCAACCGTCAGACTAATCGCTTTAGTAGGCAGATAGAAGGGCATTTCAGCAATTCCTAAAGCTTGAGCACCCAACAGAAGAAACAGCTTACAAAAAATAAGACCTACTGCTATGCCAAGACCTAATGAAAGGGTACCAATGATCATATTCTCTAAAAAAATCATGCGATTTAATTGACCTTTAGTCATTCCATGAATCATCAGCACACCAAACTGCTTCTTCCTTGTTTTAATAAAGGTGCTCATCGAGTATAAGACAAAAAAGAAAGAGAAAATAAAGATAATATATTCTGCCACTATCATTCCCTGCCTTGATAGCTCATGCATATATCCAGTTTCAACATTTGGATGGAAGATAAACACAGCGTACGTAAAGAAAATCATGACAGAGAAAGCACTGCTTAAGAAATACGCTGCATACGTTCTAAAGCTACGAATAACATTGTTAAACGCGAACTGTCGAAAGGTCATGAGCATTTCCTCCTAAAAGCGATAAAACATCAATAATCTGTTGGAAAAAATGTTGTCTACTTTCTCCTCGATGTATTTCATTATATAATTGTCCATCCTTTATAAACACAACTCTATGGCAATAGCTTGCTGCTAAGGGATCGTGGGTCACCATTAGCAATGTCGCTTTTTCTTTTTGGTTAAGCATTTCCAACGCTTCCATAACGTTTCTAGACGCTTTGGAGTCTAAGTTCCCTGTAGGCTCATCCGCTAATAAAAGCGAAGGAGCATGAATCATCGCACGTGCGATAGCCGCCCTCTGTGCTTGTCCTCCAGACACCTCATACGTTCGTTTATTTAGAATTTCTTTGATACCCAGCATTTCAGCTATATAGTTTAATTTTTCCTTCATCACGGAAAGAGGGGCATTATCTAACGTTAAAGGTAGCACGATATTTTCTGCTATAGTTAACGTATCTAAAAGATTAAAGTCTTGAAAGACAAAGCCCAGCTCTCTTCTTCTAAAATGGGCCATCTTTTTCCCTTTAAGCTGTTGTAAATGCTGATCATTAATGATAATTTCTCCTGAGGAAGGAACATCAATCGTCGAAATTAAATTTAATAATGTAGTTTTTCCACTACCAGAGGGACCCATGATCCCCACAAATTCACCCTTCTGTACAGATAGCTGTATATCAGTCAGAGCACGATAAGGAATTTTTCCTCCATACACTTTATTGACCTGATTAACCTTTAGTAGCTCCACGTCTTCTTCTCACCTCTTTTAGTATTGTTCTGTTTACATCTTATAGAGAAAACGTCGGTGCTCCCATCGATTAACCTTGCACGAAGCTTACACGTTTGTAAGCTTTTAGAATTGTCGTGTCCTGATCCCTTGAACAACTTTCATTGCTTTCATATATACACAGCTTTATTGAAAACTTTAATGAACTGCACCATGATAGACAATTCTTATCGCTGTTCCTTCATTAGGCTCGGATTCTAATTCAATGGAATGACCCAGTTTATCACAAACCTGTTTCACAAGATATAAACCCATTCCTGTTGATTCCCTTATTTGTCTACCATTTTCCCCCGTAAAAAAAGGTTCAAATACTCTCTTTACGTCTTGTTTTGGTATTCCTATACCGTGATCCTCTACCTCAAGTACCATATTGATTCCTTTTCTATAGGAACGAATCGTTACTTTACTTTGAGTTCCAGCTGAGTAACGTATTGCGTTAATGATGAGCTGATTTAGGATAAACACACACCACTTTTCATCCGTTTCCACCCAATTAGGATTCTCCATTTCAATTTGGGGATAAACCTGATTTCTAATGAACATCCCTTTGTTCTCTTGTACGGCCTCCTGCGCTGCCTTCCACAAATTGACCTTATCCACACGAAAGTCTTGCTCAAACGTATCTAGACGAGCTACATACAAGACGGTCTGTAAACCCCTTCTAATTTTCTCCGTTTCCTCTTTAATACTTAGAGATTTAACATCATCCTCATCCTGAAGCGTTAGCTGAATAACGGAAATAGGTGTTTTCATTTGATGTACCCATTGGTTCATAAAATTTACATGCTCATTCGTTTTCTGTTCATATTGGCGCAGCCTTTTTTCATACATCTGATAATTTTGTCTTAACATAGCACCAAAAGCTTCAGCTAATGGCGTCTCCCCGGTAGGGTTATTCATTTCCTCTAATGAGTGTTGCTCCTCAATCAGAGCATATACTTTTCTGTGCCGAATATAACGAATGATTAAATAAAGGAAAAAAAAGAGGGAGCTTATAAACAAGGCATAGCCCGTTATCCATATATCTTGCTGACCACTTAGCCAATAGATTAACGTCGATATTCCCATAATCCCTGTAAAAAAGAGAGTAAGCGAGACATGATCCTTAATAAACAGCTTCACCCTTATCCCTCCTCCATGAGAAAAAGCCTATACCCAAAGCCTCTGACCGTTTCTAAGGCATTGGTAAGCCCAAGTTCCTGCAAGCGCTGGCGAAGCCTAGTCACGTTCACATTTAACGTGTTATCGTCTACAAAATGCTGCTCATCCCATAGCTTCTCAAGAATAGATTCTCTACTAGCTACTTTTCCATCCCTCTTCATGAGTAGCTCCATAAGGTCAGCTTCTTTTTTACTAAGCTGTACGCTTTTCCCTTTATATTCTAACTGTAACCGTTCAGGATAAAGCATGACTTGCTCCCACTTCACAACCCTTTCCTGTTCAGCTGATGCTGCATAGCTACCGTACGCTCGACGCAGGTGACTTCGAATTTTTGCCATGATCACTTCCGTATGAAAAGGCTTTGTTATATAATCATCCGCCCCATACTCCAGAGCCATAATTTGATCCATCTCTCCATCTCTAGCAGAAATGAAAAGAATAGGGCATGTCGAAAGTGAGCGTAGCTTTCTGCACCAATAGAAGCCGTCAAACTTAGGTAAATTCACATCTAGCAGAACCAAATCAGGCTTGTACTGCAAAAATTCGCTATCAATCTGATCAAAATTCTCACTGATTTGTACGGAGAATCCGTATTTATCAATCTGTTCCTTGAGTAAGGAAGCAATATTCAGATCATCTTCAACAATTAAAATCTTATTCGCTGTCAACTATATCCCTCCAAGTATCATCTTTATTCACTCTAAATGAAAAGAAGTAGCTTTCGTTTTTTTTCATTGTACTATATCTTCCTTTGGAGGTAGCTAGCTTCATTCAAAAAAAGACTGCATCCCTGATCGAATGCAGTCTTCCATACAAACTTTATTATATTTTCCTTTGACGAACCTATTTATGTTTTTGTAAGATATGCTGACTCGCTTGATACGCACTCGAGAACGAAAGCTCAGATAGCTGCCCCTGACCCTCACACCAGTCTCCAGCAAAAAACAGGTTCCGATAATCGGGAAGGAATACTGGTAGAGCCTGTTGTGTCATCACCCATTTTAGCTGCTGGGCAATCGCTCTCTTGGAAACACGAGGAATCACTAATTCTTCTCTCCAGCCAGAAAAATGCTGGTCATACAGCGCTTCAATCTTAGCATGGTACTCATCAAGAACGTCTTTGTTTTTTAAATCTTCCTCGTTTAGATATGCAATAGCTTGGAGCAATTGTCCTCCTGGTGGTGTACATGTTTCATCATAGTAGGAGATATCGGTAATGAAGATCTTGCTCTGCTTATCATAGATATACGAGTAGGGTACATCCACTCTGTTTTTCAATCCAATATCATAGACATACACATAGCTAGGGCTGTAGCTAGCATATTGCTTCAGAGAATCTGTAATCTTTGTTTCCTCGAAGACTTTCACTAGGTCGGTTGGAGGGATACAGAAAACAAACTCTTCACCCATTACTACTCCTTTAGAGGTCTGAACTCCAGTAATTCGAGCATCCTCAGTTAAAACGCTCTCCGCTTTTGTTTTCTGCAGAATCATCCCATCGTTTTCAAGAATAACTCGTTCTAGCTCCTGAATTAACGCCTGCCAGCCCCCACCAATGTATGCAACTGGCTTTTGGGTGGTAAACAATCGACTATAGTATTTAAAGAATACGTCTGAAGGAATTTGTTCAGATTGTCTAGTGAAAAAGTTGGATGATGCTAGGGTAAGCATCATTTCTCTAACCTCTTCATTGACCTCCTTATCCTCCATCCACTTACTTATAGATATATGAGGATCGCCCTTTTCTACTTTTGTCATCGTTTTTAGAATTTCATACGTAAATTTAACTTTGTCCGAAGCCTTTAATAGCTTTGTTTTAAACAAACCTTTAACATTGACCGGAACGTCCGTTAGCCCCTCACCGATGCCATACTTTGCTTTATCAGGGTTAAAGTCTCTCCAATCAATTTGAATATCAAGCTCCTTTTCAAGCCTGCGTAAATAAGACGAATCTCTGCCATATATAGCATGTGCTCCAAAATTAAAGGCAAAGCCTTTCATGTTAATGGTAACGGCTCTACCACCTAAAGTGGCTCGTTCTAGGACAACAACCTTTTTGCCCTTTTTGGCTAGGGTTGCTGCTGCTGAAAGCCCTGCTAAGCCGCCTCCAACAATAATGACATCACCTTGTATCCTTGTTTCTTCCTCTTGCTGATTTACAACTTTTTCTTCCATACTTCTCACCCTCTTAGGTTAGCTGTCTTGTTTTCTTGGAGTTATGATGGAAATAGGTTAAGATTCTTATAGAATGGGATGAAAAACGTAACCACTCCCATATTACTCACATGCTTTATTATACCAACGCTGATAGAGGGGAGTCCAACGGATTGCTCCAACACATTACTTTTTTAATGTTTCTATTTAGTTTATCCTTTTGACAAAATGCCTTCAGGTAATAACGCGCACATTGTGAATATCTCTAACGTTTACCACCTTTTTTAACCTTATAAAATTCATGAAACAGCTTCATCAATGCTCTTTTTTCGATACGAGAAACATAGGATCTTGAAATCCCTAACTCCTTAGCAATCTCCCTCTGTGTTCTCTCCTTTTCCATATCCAGTCCAAATCGTCCGACAATGACTTCCTTCTCTCGTTCATCAAGCACATGAATATGCTGGTAAATTTTATTTTTCTCCATCTGTAATTGCACCATATCAATCACATCATCCATGTCAGCCTTTAGCACATCAATTAGACTGATTTCATTTCCTTCTTTATCTGTCCCAATTGGGTCGTGAAGAGATACGTCTTTTTTGGTTTTCTTCAAAGAGCGTAGATGCATCAGGATTTCATTCTCAATACATCTTGCCGCATATGTAGCAAGCTTCGTTCCTTTTGCCGGTGAATAGCTCTCTACGCCCTTGATCAAGCCTATCGTGCCGATGGAAATTAAATCCTCTGTATCCTCTCCTGTGTTCTCAAATTTCTTCACAATATGAGCCACTAAACGTAGATTGTGCTCAATTAATAAATTGCGCGCTTCTTCATCTCCATCTTTAAATCGAGCTAGAACCTTTTCCTCCTCCGCTTCACTTAGAGGTTGTGGAAAGGCATTATTTTTGACATAAGAGACAAAAACAATAATTTCCTTAAGGAAATACGTGATCGTTGCGAACAAACCTGGCACAGCTGTCACCTCCATAAGCAGATTACTACTAAGTTTATGAAGGTAGGCTGTTGTCCGTGTCTGTCCATGTATTTATTTTTTATTACCGACTAACAAATCCAGTGGACAGCATATGCTTTATGATCTTTTCAAGATAAAGCTGATCTACTTCTGGCCACTCAAAATCAAGTTTTTCTAGAGTCTCTATTGTGATATTAGAGCTGTGCTCCACCCTATTCTTCTTCTTTATTTCTCCTCTTTCAAGAATAGGAGCTAGACCCTCTAGCTTTTTCATTTTTGATGGATGCTGAGATAGCCCATTTAAGTACTCTTTGAATTCCTCCTGCTTCAGCACTTGCATTGAAAATCCATTCTGTGTACATATTCTAAGTAGCTTTGCTAACGAGAGCTTCTTATGATTATACACATGATAAGCCAGCTCTTTTGCCTTATTTCCCTGTTCAAGCACCAAACCTATAATTGCCTTACTGCACAGGTCAACAGGTGTAAATTCTACAGCCTCTTGTAGCCAATTCTCAGGCACTTTACCAAGCTCAAGCAATGAGCGAAGCAAACGGTAAAAAGCATTTTCCATTATATTTCTTTGAAAGCTTCCATCCCTCCACCTGCCTGTGAGGTTTCCAACTCTATAAATCGTTGCTTCTAGCCCCGCTTCAACTGCATCATAAATGTCACTTTCAGCTAAAAACTTGCTTTTCATATATACATTGTCTTCGTAATTTTGACCAATAAAAAAGCTATTTTCGTCAAAAACTACACATCCTTGCCCCCCAACCTCTTGCCCGCCTACACTCATTGTAGAAACATAATGCAGACTTCTTTCTGTTCCACAGAAACGGATAATCTCCCGGGTCCCCTGTATATTAGCTCTCTCAAACGCGCTATACTCTCCATAGTGCTTCGTTAGAGCTGCCGCATGAATGACAGTCTTTACTTTCTCTTTCAGATAGAGATAATCTACTTCCTCCAAACCTAATTTTGGTTTTGCAATATCTCCACATATAATATGAACATGCTGCTTATCTGCTAAATGTAGGCTCGTCTTCTCACTGCTAGTAAAATAATTGTCGAGTAGCTCCTGAGCTCTAGATTCAGCATTTTGCCTACTCTCTGCTCGAACTAGACAATACACCTCTGATGACGTCTGATTAATCAGTTCATCTAATAGATGGGCTCCAAGATAGCCAGTCACTCCCGTCAGCAATATAGCGTCACCGTCCTTAAAACGGCTTCGATGCTCCTTTTTCGGTAATACTTCTCTTTCTTTTGTGATTTTTTTAGGCAAAGCCTCTTTAGCTGCAGCTTTTTGAGCGAGCTTTTCTATTGTTCTAAGCTCAAAGTAATCATTAATGCGTACAGACCATCCCTTTGATAAGGATCTTGAATATAGCTTAATCATTTTTATTGAGTCCCCACCCAATGTAAAAATATCATCTGTGATACTGATCGTTTCCTCAGCAAGACCCAATATTTCAGCACAAAGCGTTACCATGTCCTGCTCTACTTGATCTCTTGGGGCTACATAGCTTGCTCCTGTTTGTAAGCTAGACTTCTCTCCTTTAGCTAAAGCACGCTTATCTACCTTACCATTAGGTGTTAGAGGCATTTGGTTCACCTTAGCAAAATGAACTGGAATCATGTACTCTGGTAATCTAGTACTCAAATAACTTCGTAGCTCGCTCGAACTAAGCTCTGTTTCAGCTACTATATACGCACAAAGCTGTTTTTCCCCACTTTCGCTTATTTCGGTAGTAACAACAGCCTCAGTAATCTGATCAAATTTAAGTAATTGATTTTCAATATCTCCTAGCTCTATGCGAAAGCCGCGTATTTTAACTTGGTCATCCATGCGCCCCAAATATTCAATTGTTCCATCTGGAAGCCATCTAGCTAAATCTCCTGTCTTATACATTCTAGTACCAGTTACGAATGGATTAGAAATAAATTTCTCCTTCGTTAAATCCGGACGATTTAAATAGCCTCGGGCTAAACCAGCACCTCCAATGCAAAGCTCTCCTACTATACCCATCGGCTGAAGCTGATGGTGCTTATCTATGATATATATCCATGTATCATTAATTGGTTTTCCAATAGGAATATTTGATTCATAGAACTTATCTACCATAAAAGTCGTAGAAAAGGTTGTACTTTCTGTAGGACCATACCCGTTAATAATCTTGATTTCACTATTACTCCTTTTAAGCTGATTAATATGCTTTGGAGAAAGCTTTTCCCCACCTACAAGGAGCTGTTTGACTCCGTGGAACATATTTACGTCATGATCAGATAGCTGATTAAATAAAGAAGCTGTTAACCACATCGTTGTTATTTCATTTTTATTAATCACTCTACACAGTTCATCCGCATCCAGTAGCTGTTCCTTTTTTATTAGGTAGAGAGTTAGACCACTTAGTAAAGAACCCCATATCTCAAATGTGGAAGCATCAAAAACTATAGCTCCTGTTTGTAAAAGTCGATCTCCTTTGTTTAATTGAACATACGTAGGCTCCTTAATCAACCTAATGACATTACGGTGTTCGACCATAACCCCTTTAGGCACCCCCGTCGAGCCAGAGGTATACATAACGTACGCTAGGTCACTTGCTTGAGCTCGCGGTATTACATTTTGTGTCTTACCTGTAAATAACCCTTCCTCATTCAAATCCATTATTTCTGTAAATAGAAAGTTACTTGCAGAGGGCCAGCGCTTTTTCAGGTGCTGTTGAGTAAGCAACAAGGATACACCACTATTCTCCAGCATGTATTGAATTCGCTCTATAGGATAATCTGGATCAATAGGTAAGTATGCACCCCCGGCCTTTAAAATCCCTAAAAGCCCAATGACCATTTCAATGGAATGTTCCACCATTATTCCCACTAACTGATCAGGCTCCACACCCTTTATAAATAATTTTCTGGCTAATTGATTAGCTTTTTCATTCAGTTCCGTATACGTTAGCCTTTGCTCCCCAAAGACGATGGCTATATCTTGTGGAGTATCCTCCACCTGCTTTTCAAAAAGTTCTTGGATCGTTTTATCATACAAGGTTTCTCCTTGCGAATGACCTTCCTTTAAGAAAAATGCTTGTTCTTCCTCCGTCAAAAACGTTATTCTGGATAGCTGAACCTCCGGGTTAGCAATCACAGCTTTAGCTATTCGGCTAAAATGAACCCCCATCCTTTGTACTGTTTCTAAAGTAAATAAATCTTTATTAAATTCTATAAGACAACTTAGACCTCCATCACTTTCTTGATTGATCATAAAAGTAATATCATATTTCGCTGTCTCATTATCCACATCCAAGCGAGTCACGGGGCTTCCCTCCATCCAAAGCTCCTGTGAGGCCATATCCTGTACTGAAAACATCACCTGAAAAAAAGGAGACAAGCCAGGCTCTCTTCTCGGCTTGATAACCTCTACAAGCTGATCTAATGGATAATCCTGATGGTCTAATGCTTCAATGAGCGTATTGTGACTACGAATAAGAAGCTCTTTGAAGGTTAGTGAATCGGATATTTGAGATTTCAGAACCACTGTATTCACAAAAAAACCAATAATATCTTTGACCTGATAATCTTGCCTACAAGAAACCGGGGTCCCTACGTATATATCCTTCTGATTACTGTAACGATAAAGCAAAGTTACAAAAATAGAATACATAGTAACAAACAAAGAAGTACCCTCAGTTTGTTTTAGTTCACTTATTCCTTCAAGTAATTCAGTAGGTAAGACAAACTTATACTGTGCACCACGAAATGATTGACTTTGGCTTCTAGAAAAATCTGTTGGTAGCTCTAATTTCTCTATCTCTTCATGAAGCTGTTTGTTCCAGTACGCCAGCTGATTTCTAGCTTCCGCGCCTTCTAACCATTCCTGCTGCCATTCGGCAAAATCAGCATATTGAATAGGTAGCTCTTTGAGTTGAAGCGTTTCCCCGTTAATAATGGAACGGTAGTACAACATAAGCTCTTTATTAAAAATAGGCAAAGACCATCCATCAAAAATAATGTGATGGATGGTTATGAGTAAAATACATTCTGACTGTTCCTTTTTTTTCAAAATATATGCTCGCATCAGAGGACCATTGGCTAAATCAAAGGATCGACGAGATAATTCTTTTATTACTCTTAGAACCTTAATATTTCTGTCCAGCTGTTCTACAACGTCTTCCTCTAGCTCTATGACCTCAAGCTTAAAGGGCATACTAGGGAAAATTCGCTGCATTGGCTCACCAGATATGTTTTGGAATACCGTTCGCAGACTCTCATGTCTGTTTATCATTTTTAAAAAGCTTTCTTGCAAAGCCTGTAATTGAATCTCCTCTCGAATATGATAAGCGAAAGCTAAAGAATAGGCCGCCTCCTGCTGTCCAAGCTGCTCCAATAACCAAAGTCTTCGTTGTCCTGCCGACATTGGAAAGGTCAAGATAGCTTCATCAGTAGTAGCTTGAAAGCTTCCCGCCATTTTATCTTCGTTTTTCATCAAATCTCCCCCCTTGGCTTTTATTAGGGCCTTAATGATTTAAACGTCGCTGACTCCTTGGAATAATACGATTTTCATCCAGTCTATTTTTCTTATCCTGTAGCAAGAAATCAATTCTTTGAGCTACACCAGCTATTGTTGGTTGATCAAAGAAATCCCTCAATGTTAATTTTAAATTGAAAGTTTCACTTAGTTTAAATACAAGTCTAGTAGCAATAATTGAATAGCCTCCAAGCTCAAAAAAGCTTGAATGAATATTAATTTTTTCCTGTCCAAGAAGCTCACTCCACTCCTCTGCCACCTTTGTCTCGATAGAATTTCTAGGTGCGATATATTCATTCCCTATCACCTCTGTTTCAGGATGTGGTAGAGCTTTTTTATCCAGCTTACCATTTCGTGTGACTGGCCATTTATCTAAGAATACACAGGTGGCAGGCATCATCGTGTGGGGGAGCACTTTTCTTAAGTGATTATAGATATCAGCGCTTGTAGTCGCTTCTCCATGAAGGAGAGTCATGTATGCAATGATTCTCTTCTGATGGTTTTCCTCATGGACAAGAACCAGCGCATCCTTAACGCTAGGATATGTCTTTATCTGAGTTTCAATTTCTCCTAGCTCAATACGGACTCCATTTATCTTAACTTGTTCATCGTCTCTACCTAGAAATAAGATATTCCCATCCGGAAGATATCTGGCTATGTCTCCGGTTTTGTATAAAAGTGATTTCTCATTCATAAATGGAGAGGATATGAATTTTTCTTTAGTTAATTCTGGTTGATTAATATAACCTTGAGCTAATCCTAAGCCGCCTATATACACTTCACCGGGTACTCCAATTGGTACAGCCTGTAGATACTGATCTAGAAGATAAATATGTGTATTTTGAATAGGCTTCCCAATCGGTGTGTATCCACCTTCTACTGAATCCTTAGCTTTTAATTCGTAGAAGGTCGAAATAATCGTTGTTTCAGTTGGACCATAAGCATTGAGTAAGCACAGATTTGGTAACAATTTTTTAATCTCTATTAAAAGTGCCTCTGAAATAGGCTCAACTCCCACTATCATTCTTTTCATCGGTAATTTCTTTGTACCTTGCTCTAAGATCAGTTTTAAATCGGGAAGCATATATGCTGGAAAATAAGCATGTGTAATGTGTTGCTCCTCTAGCCAATCTATAAATCTCTCATTATCTAAACGAATATTTTCAGGAGTGATGCATAGGCTTCCCCCATTTAGAAGAGCGGAAAACATCTCGTAAAGAGATACATCAAAGCTACATCCTGCCCAATAGCTACAACGATCTCCAGAGGAGATAGGCTGTTTTTCCTCTATAGCTTCAATTAAATTAATCACACCTAAATGCCCAAGCATAGCTCCTTTTGGTTTCCCGGTCGTCCCAGATGTATAGATAGCATAAGCTAATCGATTTGGATCATTCTTATAACAAACATTGTCCTTCCTTTCGCTTTGAAGCTTGTCCTTTTGTGTATTTAGACAGATTACTTCTAATCCAGCTGGAAGCTGATCCTTCACAGGTTGGTGAGTTAGGATAACAGACAGCTGCGTATCCTCAATCATATATCTTAATCGCTCCTGAGGGTAATTTGGATCAAGTGGAACGTACGCCCCTCCAGCTTTTATAATTCCAAGCATAGCTACAATCATTTCAATTGATTTATTAAAATAGGCACCCACATACTTATCGGCAACTCCTTGCTTACACAAATAATGTGCAAGTTGATTTGCTCTTTCATTCAATTCAACATACGTCAAACTATCCCCCTTAAAAGATACAGCTACTGTGTCAGGGTATCGTTCAACCTGCTGCTCAAATAGTTGATCGAGTGAAGAAGATGGAGCTTCAAGCGGATTTGCCGTCTGATTCCATTCTGTCAAAAGGAGATCTCTTTCATGTTTAGGTAAAATAGGAACCTGCCATAAAGGAAGCTCCACATCTTGCATAGCTTGCTCTAAAAGATGTTGGTACTGTGCAATCATCCGCTCAATCGTAGTAGAGTCGAATAGGGCACTGTTATATTCCCAGATAAGTGTAATTCCCTCTTTATTCATCTGTCTATCTCTCGAAAGATCTGCATTATACCTAGGAATTACGACAATATTCATATCAAACTTAGCAGAACCATTACTTAAGGGCTCTGTAATCCCAATTTCAACGTCTGGCCAATCTAATTCAGGGTATGGAGTGTCATGAAAGCTGAAAGCGACCTGACACAATGGATTACGGCTCATATCACGCTCAAATTCTAGTGTTTCTACCAAACGATCAAAAGGCAGGTCCTGATATTCATAGGCTTCAAGTGCCACTTCCTTAACATGCTTTAATAGGTCTCTAAAGCTCATTGTTTCTGTAAGCTGTGTACGTAATAAAATCGTATTTACAATCATACCAATGAGATGCTCCGTATCTTCAGAACGCCGATTTGCGATGCCCGTTCCAATTAAAAGATCGTCCTGACCAGAGTAACGATATAGTAATGTACTGAAGCCGGCAAGCATTGTCATAAACATTGTATACCCTGTTCGTTGACCGAAACCCCTAATTTTTTTACTTAATGAAAGGGGGAGCTCTATTCTAAATAAACCACCTTTAAACGTCTGCTTTGGGGGACGTGGTCGATCAAATGGTAATTCTAATAATCCTGAACTCCCCTCTAGCTTCTTCTGCCAAAAATCCAGCTGCACATGCTCCACCTGACTTAGCCATTGTCTTTGCCAATGAGTAAAATCAGCAAATTGAATATCGATAGGGGATAAAGGAGATGGTCTTCCCTCAGCAAAAGCTTTATACAGAGCTGTTAACTCCCTGAGAAACACAGCAAAGGACCATCCATCATGAACCATATGATGTTCAATGTGAAGCAAATAGTATTCATCCTCCATCACTCTTAGAAGAACCCAACGGACTAATGGTAATCTTGTCATATCAAACACTTTCTCTAATTCCATTTGAATATGTTGCTCTAATCTTTCAATTCGCTCAGGATCTGATAGTTCTCTAAAATCAACTTGTTTTATTTTAGCTGGTGTAGGGGGGTGAATCTTTTGAGTAAGCTGACCATGCTCGTTAGTGAAGGTGGTCCGAAAAATTTCATGCCTACTTATGATTTCATCAAGGCTTTTCTGTAAAGCTGCAACATTTAGCTTGCCCTTAAAGTGAAATAATGTTTGATAATTATAGGCTAAATTTTGAGGCTCTAGCTGCTCAATAAACCAAACTCTCTCTTGGGCAAAGGTAGTCGGTAGCCTATTATCTCTCGACACAGGCTGTATGCGGAAATTATTATTTTCTGCAGGCTGATTAAACTCATTTAAAAAAGCTACTAACGCTTCAATCGTTGCCTCCCTAAAGAAGGTAGTCATTGGAATATGAGCTTTAAACCGAGCTTGTACCTTTCCGAGCATTTGCGTTGCTAATAAAGAGTTCCCTCCTGACATAAAGAAGTCATCAGTCATTCCCACTTTCTCTACTCGTAATAAATGACTCCAGAGATCTGCGATCCATTTCTCTTCACTTGTCTCGGCTTCACGAAAATTTCCTACATTTAATGAGCTGTTTTCTTGTGTAGGTACAGGTAAAGTCTTACGATTTATTTTTCCGCTTATTGACTTTGGTAGCGCTTCCATTTCAACAAATACTTCTGGCAGCATATAACTAGGTAACCGATTTGCTAACCAGTGCTTTAGTTCAGACCAGTCCAAAGACGCCTTTGTTACAACATAACCTACTAACCTCTTAAAGCTAGGCTCGTCCTCACGCAAGATAACAGCAACCTCGTCCAAAGCTGGATGCTCTATTAAATTTTTCTCTATCTCCCCTAGCTCGATCCGATAGCCCCTCAATTTAATCTGATCATCCACTCTTCCACCAAAAGATAATGTCCCATCAAGTGTGCTGCGAACCATATCTCCCGTTCGGTAAAGACGTTTGGGCTGCTCTTGTCCAAACGATAAGTAAATGAAGCTTTCACTAGTGAGTTCAGGCTGCTTTAGATACCCCTTTGCCACACCAATACCACCAATATATAATTCCCCTAATTCTCCGGTCTGAACAGGCTTCTTGTCCGTGTCAAGAATATAGAGCTCCGAATGCTGTACAGGCTTGCCAATTGGTACATAGGGATCACTCTCATCTTCAGAGAAAAAGTGGAGTGTAGCACAGATTGACGTTTCCGTTGGACCATAGCCATTAATAATCTGTAATTCAGGCATCTGTTTAGCAATTTGCGCTAGGGTGCTAGTTCTAATAGGTTCCAGCCCTGTAATTAAACGCTTCATAGACCATGTTTTAATCTGATTTTCCTTAAGCCATTGTGCTAAATCATTTAACATAAAGGGAGGAATAAAGGATGCTTCTACCCTATTCTGCTGTAACCACAGAAAATATTGATTCACATCTAGCCGAACATCGTCTGGAACTATACATAGTGTTCCCCCTGATAATAGGCTTGAGAAAATCTCCAAAGCTGATACATCAAAGCTAAAGCTTGTCCAGACGCTGTACCTTATTCCCGTGGGCAAATGATGATGCTTATCAAGGTCCTCAAGTAGATTAAGTATACCCGTGTGCTTGACCTCAACCCCTTTGGGTTTACCCGTGGTGCCTGATGTATACATCACATAAGCAATATCATTAATTGGTCGATCCAGCCCACTATTGTGTTTGCCTTCATTGGATATCTCGCTCCATGAAGCATCCAAAAAAATGGGTTCTACTGATTCGAGAAAAGGATAGTCTATATTTTCCTGTGTCAAAAGAATCGAAACATCAGCTTCCTTAAGCATAAATAAAAGACGATCTTTTGGATGGTTGATATCTAAGGGCAGATAAGCTGATCCTGCCTTGATAATACCGAGAATTCCAACAATCATCTCAATTGAACGGTGTGCACAAATAGCAATAATAGATGGACTGCCATTCGTTTTCTTTCTTAGATAATAGCTAAGCTGATTAGCTCTCTCATTTAACTCATGGTAGGTAAGTGTTACCCCGTTAATAGTTACGGCATCCAGATCAGGGGTTTGCATAGCCTGTTCCTCAAAAAGCCGAGATATGTCAGTACTTTCACCCATTAGCTTGTTATTTATTACAGAAAAGCCACTCAAAACGCCAGAAAACGCTTTACTGTTGCTCATCTCCTTCATACCTCCTCAGTTTTAATAAGTAATTTTATGCAGAATAAATATTTTAAATTTACCGAATTTACAAATCAAATATACCATATTATGATAATTTTTTTCAATTATATGGTTTGTTTGATTAAATATTAATATAATGCAATTTATTGCTTTAAATAAAAAAAGAAACTTTTACTTATTATTCATCCTTCGACCTTTTGCTAAATTAAAAAGACCCTAAACTTCACTAAATAGAAAGTTTAGAGCCTTTTATTGATTTTTTAAGCTAGATTATGCTTGAACCTCGATTTTACGATCAAGATCTGTGTAGATATCAGCTTCTAATTCTTTGTTCACTCTACTTGTCACCAAACCAGCTGTCATACTTCCGTTAACATTCAACGCTGTTCTTCCCATATCAATCAGAGGTTCAACTGAGATAAGAACACCTGCTAGTGCAATAGGCAAATTCATTGTAGAAAGAACCAGAATGGCTGCAAAGGTTGCTCCTCCTCCTACACCAGCTACACCGAACGAACTAATGGCTACAACAGCTAGAAGCAATAGGATAAAGGATGGATCTAATGGATTAATACCTACCGTAGGAGCGATCATGACAGCAAGCATAGCTGGATAAACCCCAGCACATCCATTTTGACCGATCGATAAACCAAAGGAACCTGCAAAGTTAGCTGTCCCATCTGGCACACCTAAGCTTTTCTGCGTTTGAATCGTTAATGGTAGCGCTCCAGCACTTGTACGGGATGTAAAGGCAAAGGCCAGCACAGGAAATGCCTTCTTGAGATAAGTAACAGGATTAAGCTTAAATCCTACTAGAATAAGTAAATGAATAATAAAGACAATGATTAAGGCCACATAGGAGGCAATGACGAATTTCCCTAACCCTACAATAGCGTCTAGATTACTCGTTGCTGCTGTCCTAGCCATAATGGCTAAAATACCATAAGGCGTTAAACGTAATATCAGCGTGACGATGCGCATAACAATAGCGTAAATGCTATCAACAAATTTAGCAAAGGTTTCTGCCAGTTCAGGCTCCTTCCTCCTAACACCAAGAAAAGCGATTCCAATAAACGCGGTAAAAATAACAACAGCAATCGTTGATGTTGGTCTTTGCCCTGTAAAATCTAGAAATGGGTTAGCGGGTAGTAGCTGAAGGATTCTTTGTGGGAAGGATTGATTTTGGATGTTACTACTATAGTTATTCTCAAGGGATTCTCCCCTAGCTAGCTCAGCCTCACCTTGTTCAATTTGTAGTGCTTCAAGATCAAAAGCTATTGTCGTTCCTATCCCCACTAGAGCTGCTATAACGGTAGTACCAATAAGGACCACTAAGATAATTAGACTTACCTTGCCTAAGTTCTGAGAAAGCTTAAGCTTAGTAAATGCAGCTAATATGGATACGAAGATTAAAGGCACAACAATCATTTGTAAAAAGCGAATATATCCCGTACCCACTAAGTTGAACCACTGAACGGAGCTATCGATAACTGTTGAATCCTCTGCATAAACAAACTGCAGTCCTAAACCATAAATGATTCCGATAATCAGTCCTGTAAAGACTCGCTTTGAAAATGACACATGCTTCCTCTGCATATAAAACAGAATTCCAATAAAAACAAGTAAAATAGCAATATTTATAACAACTAAAAAGGTTTCCACAGACTACTCCTCCCACTGTACGATAGCGGCAAGCTTGCCCCATCAACAGTATTATTAAATTTTAATGTGATTACACTATAAAATATACTATTCCTATCTGTCAAGTAGGTTTTAAATGATGCATAAAAAAAGCACCCTCAGCAGCTTTATCACAATGAATCATGTCTGAACATCATTTAATATAGCTCTGTTGATACTTTATCAATTATTAGATTAGATTAAAGTCATTTGATAGATTTACGTTTCACTTCTCCTCTAAGTCCTAGAGCAGGCTATTTAACCAAAAGTATGGAATCCTTTATAATCTCCTCCATAGGTACGTCCTGTAAGCCAGAATAGTGACGTGCAACCTTACCCTCCTGATCAATTAAAAAGAATTGGGTACCGTGAAGAATCTGATTTGAGCTAGGCTCCTGTTGTACAATAGTACGGAAGCTGTGCTCGGCAAACCATTGAATTTCATCTAAACCATATCCGGTTAGAAAATCCCAGGTTGAGAAATCAGCTTGATAATTCTCCCCGTATGCCCGTAATACTTCAGGCTTGTCATTTTCGGGATCTACACTGAAGGAAACTAAGGAAACATCTAAATCATTTTTCTTTAATTCCTTCTGTAGGGTGGCCATATTGGATGTAGAAATAGGACACACAGTGTCACAATTGGTAAAAATAAAGTTAGCAATCCACACTTTACCCTCTAAATCAGCTAACGCTACCATTTCACGATCCTGATTTTCAAACTGAAAGTTTTGAATCGTATAGTCAAGTCGGTCATTTAGCTCCTTTTGTGAGCATGCGCTTCCCGTCAAAATGAGAAGCAAGCCTAAAAAAAGCAGCCCTTTTTTTGCCATCATCAATATGCTTCTCCTTTACTAAAACTCCATATCCGTTGCTAGGTTAAAAATATAAACCTATGTCTCTTTTGTTTTATGCTACATATCATATCATAAAGAATTTGAAAGGAATGATTGAAAAAGCGCTTTTGTTTGAACGTTCTTTGAACTGTTGTAAGACAGACAAAAAAACATGGAGGTATTTTCATGGTTGAATGTAAAAAATGTGAGGGTCTTGGCGTCATTGAATGCCCTGATTGTGCAGAAGGAAGCTATAGCTTTTATATGAATGAGACTTGTGCGACGTGTCAAAGTCAATTAATTATGCGATGTACGGAATGTGTAGGTAAAGGAAGAGTGCCGAAGGACAAAAAATAACACAGTGCTTAGTAAAGGCGTACACTGTGTTTTTTCGCATTAAATGACTATGTATTTTAACTTCTATTATCCAGCCAATCAATAATATCTGAAAAGACGTCAATAGCTAAGTTTGGACTATTAACCTCTTGATTTAAATGGACCACAACCACACTATACCTAGGATTATTCTGAGGATAGTAGCCCGCAAACCAGTGATTATTTTTTTCTAACTCCACTCCCCGGTCATTCCATTGTTTGATTTGAGCTGTACCTGTTTTCCCAGCAGACGACCAAGGCCTTTCTTTTAAGCTTTGCGCTGTTCCATCCTCAACCACTTTTGCCATTAGTTTTTGAAGCTGGTAGGCCGTGTATGGCTTAATGGAAGGCTGATTCATGCTCTGCTTTCCAAAATGATAAAAAGCTGCTCCTGTTTGGTATAACATATCACTGACGACCCTTACTTGACCTTTGTGACCAGCTTTAGAAATCGTAGCTAGCATATTTGCAACAGCAATTGGGCTTACTTGAACGTCTAACTGTCCAATTCCTGTACGCCATAAATATTGCTTATCCTGTCGTTCCTCCTCTTGTCGATGGTTGGCATAAATTTGGCCCTGTTCCTCCCCTTCTAGCTGCCTAAAGTTGTTAAAATGAAAAAGAGATGATGTATGCCACACTGTAGGCTCAAGCAGGCCTAGCTTACTAGCATACTCCTCTATTTTTTCTGCTCCAAGCTGTTCAGCGAGCTGGGCAAAGACAATATTGCAGGAGTGGGCAAAGCCTTCCTCAAACGTCAGATGGCCGTGGCCCTCTTTTTTCCAGCAATGAAATCCACTATCCCTTAGCTCTCCATCACACTCAAACTTACTTTTAGCAGATACAAGCCCTTCCTCCATCGCAGCCGCAGCGATCACAATTTTGAATACCGAACCTGGTGCATATCTCTTTATGGTCTTATTTTCCCAGGCACCAGGGTTCCCCATCTGAGGAGTAAAGAGTGGCTTGCTAGCCATAGCCAAAACCTCGCTTGTTCGATTATCAAGGACAACGATAGCCCCTTCCCTGATGTTTCTTTTATTCCACACTTGTTCTACATATTCTTGCAACTCCATATCCAATGTACTCTGTATGGTTAATGGATAAAAGGTGTGATCTTGATTCATATACCTTATACCTAATCCTGATAGAGGATACCCCCTTGCATCAACAGAATAGGAGAGTGACACTGGACCAATTCCTTGTAAAAAGGGCTGGAAGCTTTTTTCAATCCCACTAATCCCTATTTCACTGTTTTCCTGCAGTAACCCTTGCGCCAATGCATCCGCATGATCTTTTTTGATTAATTCCGTATTCTGACCCAAATATCCAACTAAATGTTGGGCTAGCATTTGATCAGGGGCATATCGCATTTCAAAAGGTAAGCCTAGAAGTCCTGGAATAGCTAGCTTGTTCACTTGATTGGCTTGATCCTCGGAAAGCCTAAAAATCCTCACGGGATCTTTAAGGATATATGGTTCCTTAGCAAGTTCAATTTGCTTCGCTAGTAAAGAAGGATTTATTTTGAGAATCTGTGCTACTTCATTAAGTTCATCTTCATGATTTAAAGTGTGTTGCAAAATAGGGAATAAAACTAAAACATGAGTTGATACGCCCGTAAACGAAACTCCATTTCTATCTGTAATATTCCCTCTACCTGAATGTAACGTAAATTGCTGCTGTCGTTGCTGAACAGATTTTTTGATTAAATTGATCTGATGCTTTGAAAAGCTTTCTGTTCCAATTAACTGAATGTAAGCTAACCTGCCTATCAAACCTAAAAGGATCACTGAAAAAATCAGCAATAGTACGATCTGTCGCTTCATCAAACCTAACACTTGGTTCGCCTCCGGTTGTGAGATCAATTTGTTTTCCATAGTTTAGGCAAAAACATACAGAAAAAAACTCCCCCAAAGACAATCAGATTCTTTCATCTGCCTACCTTTGAGGGAGCTAACCATTGCTGGACCTAGTTTTCTTACCATTATAGTTTCTACTTACTTATTAAAATTAAGTATTCAGCTTAAGAAACATGCACCTTATTGATCTTTATTCTCATTTCTCCGCCTGGTGTCTGGACACTCACTTCATCCCCTATCTGCTTTCCAAGTAAGCTTTGGGCCATAGGAGAATCATTTGAGATTTTACCCTGCACAGGATCTGCTTCAGTACGGCCAACAATTTGGTATGTTTCCTCTTCACCGTCAGGAAGCTCTTGAATGACAACGGTTTTCCCTATTGAAATGACATCACTGTCTGCATCAGCCGTATTGATGATCTTAGCGTTTCGAATCATCTTCTCTAGCTGAATAATTTTCCCCTCTACAAAAGCTTGCTCATCCTTCGCTGCATCATATTCAGAGTTCTCACTTAAGTCTCCGAAGCCTCTAGCAATTTTAATCCGTTCAACGACTTCTTTTCTTTTTTCAGTAATTAAATAATCTAGCTCATCCTTTAGCTTCTGTAGGCCTTCTTCCGTCACAAAAGTTTCTTTCTCCGTCATCATTTGGCGCCCCCTTTTATTATTCTCTCGTTTATCTCATTATCACGCTTGTAGTAATTCATGCTTCTTTAAAATCGACTTTATCTTTGTAACCATCAAATCAATAGCTACCTGATTTTCCCCACCCTCGGGGATTATAATATCGGCATATTTTTTTGATGGCTCTACAAATTGCTCATGCATCGGCCGTACAATAGAAAGATATTGTTCAACCACTGAGCCCATCGTCCTGCCACGCTCTTGGATATCTCTTAGCATACGTCGAATAATACGCACATCAGCAGCTGTGTCCACAAACAGCTTCATATCCATTAGCTCTCTTAAACGTTCGTCTTCAAGCACCAAAATTCCTTCTAAGATGATTACATTTTTGGGCTTGACCTCAATAGTTTCCTTTGACCTAGTGTGCTCTTTGAAATTATAAATAGGTACCTGTATAGGCTGATATTGTAGAAGCTGCTTTATCTGCACGAGCAATAAGTCGTTGTCAAAGGCAAAAGGGTGATCATAATTTGTTTTCACCCTTTCTTCCATTGGCATTTGTGCTTGATCCTTGTAGTAAGAATCTTGAGCAATCATAACGATAGATTGCTCCTTTAATGAAGTAACTATTCTTTTAGCTACTGTCGTTTTTCCCGATCCAGTTCCTCCTGCTAAACCAATAACAATCGGCTTGGATACAGGCTGCTCTAAGGAATTATGTAGCTCCTCGGTCCATCTCTTGTTGTCCATCCTACTCCTCCCTCCTTCTTACACTAATAGCTAATCCGTCACCAATTGGAACAAAACTTGTCTTAAAACTGTCATGCTCCCTTAACCATACGTTATATCTTTTTATTTTTTCTACTAACGTTCGTATTCGTTTGTTTTGGATATCTGGATTAACCACTTCTCCATGAAAAAACACATTATCTGTTAGCACAACTCCATCCTCAGCAAGCAAAGGAGTATAGCTTTCAAAGAAGCGTTGATATTGACCCTTTGCGGCATCAATAAAAATAATATCATATTTATGGTCCTTCAGCTGTTCAGCATAATCAGTAGCATCGGCTACATGGATATGGACTCGGCTATCCAGCCCTGCTCGAGTAATAAACTGTTTAGCCTGCTCCACTCTAAGCTCATCACGTTCAATCGTGTCAATAATCGCTGATTTTGCCCCTTCAGCTAACCAAATGGCTGAATAGCCTATGGCTGTACCAAGCTCTAATATTCGACGAACGTTCCCTTTGATGGTTAACAGCTGCTGAATAAAGGAAATAGACGGCCTGTCTATGATCGGAACATGATCATCAGCCGCCAGTTTTTCCATCTCTACTAGGAGCTCGTCCTTTAATGGGGAAAGCTCCAGTAAATAGTTTTCTAAATCTGCATGTATCATCTATGAAACCTCACTTAAAAATTCCCTCTACTCTGAGCATCATTTTGCTGATGCTCTTCAAACGTTCTTGAAAAGTGATGAGATCCACTACCATCCTTTTTCGTTACAAAAAAGTAATACTCATGGTTCTCCGGATTAAATGTAGCTAAGATAGATTCACGTCCAGGGCTGGCTATTGGCCCGGGAGGCAGTCCTTCATTTATATACGAATTGTACGGGTGCTCGACAGCTAAATCCTCATATAGAATCCGATCTCTTTGTTTACCCAGAACAAACTGTACGGTTGCACAGGATTGTAGGAGCCATTCATCCTCTAAGCGATTATGGAATACTCCTGCTATCGTTTTTCTCTCGTCGTTCACAACCGCTTCTCGTTCTACGATGGAAGCTAAGGTAATCATATCAAAAATCGTTAAGCCTCGCTCTTCCAGCTTCTGCTCCCATCCTTCATCCTCGGTATTTAACGTTTGCACAATGCGATTAAACTCCTTATCGAATTGTGACAGCATAACTCTAATGATAACTTCCTCATCTGCCCCTTGAAAAATTTCATACGTTTCCGGAAATAAAAATCCTTCAAGCAAGTATTTAATATCCTCTCGCTCTTCTGGCAGATACGATAGGAAAGCAAACTCTTCCTCAAACAGCTCTGGTTGGTTAGACAGCTCCTTAAAGCGATCAGCGTTAGCTAAGCCCTCATTTTCTAAATGGACACTAATTTGATCAATCGTTAAGCCTTCAGCAATCGTGAATCTTACCGTCTCTTGGTGTACTCTTCCTTCCTTCAGTAGCTCAATAATTTCTTCGGGACTTAAGCTTTGTGTCAGATAATAAGTACCTGCTTGAAATCCACTATGTCCTTTGTACCTAACATAGTAATAGAAAATATTTTCATGTCTAATTAAATCATTTTCCTTAAGTATGCTCGCGATTCTTGTTCCTGAAGAACCCATAGGTACTTCTATTTCAATGATCTCCTCAGACTCATCATCAACGGGCTGTAAATTCGCATAAACATAATAAGCGCCAATCCCACCAGCTAATCCAACTACAAGGATAATAGTCAACAAGGTAATAAGAACTATTTTAAATCCTGAAAAGGACGAATATTCTTGTTCATACTCCTCTTCTTCATCAACAGGGGGATGATTCTCATCCGCTTTTTGCTTATTACTACGTGAAAGCTCGGAATGAGTACTCTGCTTACCATCCTCTTGGTTGTGTCTACCGTTATTTTCTGACATTTTGAACCCTCCTATCTCGTCCCATTATATATAGAAAACGCAATGCTGCCAAGTCTTAGAGGCAGATAAAAACACCACACAAAAAAGCGAACCATCACAGTGTGTCTGTAAATGGTTCACTTAGTCCCAATCTTAATCCTGCAGATCCTCTTCCTCTAAAAGAGTCTGGAATGTAGCTTCCACTACTTCCCACTCATTATCATCTTCGATTAGGAACAAGGAGATATCCTCACCATCCTCTTCATACCTAAAAGCGTATACCTCATCAACCTCAGGATCTCCGTCAACTGGGATAACCATCATATATTGCTTTCCTGTTTGATCAACATCAAACTTGTAGAGCACTTCAAAAACCTCTTCATTTCCATCTTCATCAGGGATAATAATCTTTTCTACTTCCTCATTAAATTCTGTCACTTACGTACCTCCTACCTGTTTTGTGAATCTAAAAAGCCTTGTAATATAACCACAGCAGCTACTTTATCAATGACTTGCTTTCTTTTTTTCCTAGACATATCTGCTTCTAACAGGGTTCGTTTAGCAGCCATCGTGGATAACCGTTCATCCCACATTTGTACAGGCAAACCTGTACGGGCCTTAACTTCCTCTGCAAATTGCTGGCATAACTCACCTCTAGGGCCGATTGTGCCATTCATGTTTTTGGGTAGACCTATAATAAACTTTTCAATAGAGTATTGCTGTATAAGCTGACTTAATCGATTAAAATCCTCTTCAGGATCATTCTCCGATCGCCTTATGACCTCTACGGCTTGCGCCGTCCATCCAAGCTCATCACTTACACTTACGCCAATCGTTTTATCTCCAACATCTAATCCTAGAATTCTCACTTAGCGTCTCCCTTATGCTGGGATAAATAGGAACGAACAAGCTCTTCAATCAATTCGTCTCTTTCTAGCTTTCTAATTAAGCTACGGGCATTGTTATGTCTAGGAATATAAGCAGGATCTCCAGAGAGTAAGTAGCCCACAATTTGATTAATAGGATTGTAGCCCTTCTCCTCTAGTGACTTGTATACAGTAAGGAGCACTTCTTTGGGATCAGCCTCTACTTTATCCGGTTTTACATCAAATCTCATTGTATGATCTTTATCGTTCATGTCGCGCACCCCATCTTTCCCAAAAAACTATTAGCGTACTCTTTACCATCTATTGTACTCTAATTGTTATTATTGTAAAACGGATTTAACAAATTCGTAAGAAAATTTTAATGCTTCATCTAGCTTGGAAGGATCTTTTCCGCCAGCTTGAGCCATGTCAGGCCTTCCACCACCACCTCCGCCACATCTTGTAGCGACTTCCTTAATCAGTTTACCAGCATGAAGACCTTGATCCATTAAATCCTTAGTAACTCCTGCTACAAGATTGACTTTATCACCTTGAACAGCTCCTAGCATTATTACTCCTGATTGAAGCTTTTGCTTCAGGTCATCCACAATACTTCTTAACTGATCCATATCTGTCGCATTGACTTTAGCAGCAATGACTTTTATCCCCTCAACTTCTTGCGCTTTGTCTAATAGAGATGATCCCTCGATATTTCCTAGCTTCGCCTTTAGTGAATCATTTTCACGTTGCAATTCCTTTAATTGCTCCTGAAGAGAGGTTGCTTTTTTGACCACATCTTTGTCCGTTGACTTCACTATCTTCGCTGTTTCCTGTAGCCATTCCTGCTGTTCCTTCAGATAATTATATGCAGCACGACCTGTTAACGCTTCTATCCTTCTTGTGCCCGCTCCAATTCCTCCTTCGGAAACGATCACAAACAGACCGATTTCGGCCGTTGATTGAACATGACAGCCGCCACAAAGCTCTAAGCTGTAATCTCCCATCCGTACGACTCGAACTGTATGACCATACTTCTCACCAAACAACGCCATAGCTCCCATCGCTTTAGCCTCTTCAAGAGAGGAATAAGTGGCCGTCACCTGAATATTTTTCAACACATACTCATTGACAATTTGTTCTACCTTCTTCAGTTCCTGCTCCTCTACTGCGTTAAAATGAGAGAAATCAAAACGGAGGCGTTCTGCTGTAACCAATGACCCCGCTTGATTAACATGATTTCCAACTACATCTTTCAACGCTTGGTGCAATAGATGGGTAGCAGAGTGATTTTTAATAATATCTATACGTTCACTACGCCTTACTTCTGCGTGAACTTTTTCTCCTTTTTTCAGCTGTCCTTGGACTAGCTTACCTTCATGGACATGCTGACCATTAGGAGCTTTCTGCACTTGATGAACCTCAAAGGAAGCATCCCCTGATGTGATGACTCCTTTATCCGCAATCTGTCCACCACTTTCCGCATAAAATGGCGTCTCCAGCAAAATGAGTTGTGCATCCTGTCCTTCTTGAATAAAGTCTACTAGTTGACCTTCCGTCACTATCCCTAATACTGTAGTGTCGGCCTGCAATTGACTGTAGCCAACAAATTCAGAAGCAGCATGGAATTCGCCTAATGCTCCCCCTTGAACCTGCATACTACCTACTTCCTGTCTAGCTGCTCTTGCTCGGCTACGTTGCTGTTCCATTTCACTTTCAAATCCATCTCGATCTACGCGGATTCCTTGCTCATTAGCGAAGTCCTCCGTTAGATCAATAGGAAAACCGTAAGTGTCATATAGCTTAAAGGATTCTCTACCTGGTAGGACATTACTATTATTTTTCTTTACCGTATCAATCATTTCAGAGAGAATAGCTAGACCTTCATTTAACGTTTCATGAAATCTTTCTTCCTCTGTTTTAATCACTTTACTGATAAAAGCTTCTTTTTCCTGTACCTCCGGATAGTAGCTCCCCATCACCTGGCCGACAACTGCCGTAAGCTGGAACATGAACGGCTCATGAATACCAAGAACCTTTCCATATCGAACAGCTCTTCTCAGCAATCTTCTTATAACATAGCCTCGTCCTTCATTAGAAGGTAGAGCACCATCTCCAACGGCAAACACAACCGTCCGCACATGATCAGCAATCACCTTAAACGCTACATCATCCTCTTTATTTATTCTATAGTTTTTACCAGATAGTTCTTCTGTCTTTTGTATAATCGGCATAAATAAGTCAGTATCATAATTGGTAGGTACATTTTGAATAACGGAAGCCATTCTCTCAAGCCCCATGCCTGTATCAATATTTTTCTTTGGTAAGGGTGTGTAAGTACCGTCAGCATTATGATTAAATTGTGAAAATACTAGGTTCCAGACCTCTAGATATCTTTCATTTTCTCCACCTGGATAAAGCTCAGGGTCCTGTTCATCATTACCGTATTCAGGACCACGATCATAAAAGATCTCTGAGTTTGGACCACTTGGACCTTCTCCTATATCCCAAAAATTCCCTTCTAA
Source organism: Bacillus horti (assembly GCF_030813115.1). Lineage (NCBI taxonomy): Bacteria > Bacillati > Bacillota > Bacilli > Caryophanales > Bacillaceae > Caldalkalibacillus > Caldalkalibacillus horti. The sequence continues at coordinate 124,217 of NZ_JAUSTY010000001.1, forward strand.
ACGGATGATTCGCTCTGCAGGAACACCTATCGTATTAAACCAAATATCATACGCTTCGTCATCCTCTGGATGAATGGTGACAGAAAGCTTGTCTGGATCAAAACCAATCCATTTAGGATCTATTAGAAATTCCCAGGCCCATTCAATTGCTTCTTTCTTGAAATATTCTCCGATTGAAAAGTTACCTAGCATCTCAAAGAAAGTATGGTGTCTTGCTGTTTTTCCTACATTTTCTATATCATTCGTACGAATTGATTTTTGAGCATTTGTTATTCTTGGGTTTTCAGGGACAACACGCCCATCAAAATATTTCTTTAGGGTTGCCACACCACTATTGATCCATAGCAAGCTAGGGTCCTCATAAGGGACTAATGAAGCGCTCGGCTCAATGTCATGCCCTTTTTCCTTAAAGAAATCTAAAAATATCTGTCTAATCTGAGCAGATGTTAGTTCTTTCATTGTTTCAAGCTCCTTTTCATTTCATATTTTACGAAGACTAAGCAAGGTACGCTAAGACCACCTCGACCGACCATAATTCTTGTAAAAATAAATAAAACTCTTCCATCCTAACTTTCTCCATTAGAGAAAATCAGGGACGAAAGAGTATTCTTACGCGGTACCACCCTGCTTATACAGCTACAAGCCCTTACTTAGATAAGGTACAAAAGTGACTGTATCGCTTTCTTCCACGATAACGGAGTGGAGCCGACAGGGGTTAGCTGTATTCAGGAATGGCTTTCAACAGTCACACACTTAGAAGCTCTCTCAGCCTCGACCCTGGACTCAATAATTTCAGTCCTCGATCACTGGAGCATCCTTTCTGTCAGGGATACCTGCTTACTTCGTTCCATCATCATTTTCAATATATTTCTTCACAATATACCCATTATTATACTTAGAAGCAGGGACCCCTGTCAATCATTCATATTGCTGATTATTCCCTCCCTCTTTAATCTGCCGAGCTCTTCGAGTATGTTCAATTAAGTGCTCCAAGACCACTTTTCCTGCAACAAAAATAGGCACGGCTAAAATAAGACCAACTACCCCACCTATTTGATGCCCAAGAAGAAGGGATAAAATGATGAAAACAGGATGGATATGTAGTCTTTTCCCTACAATCCAAGGAGCCAGAATATTCCCCTCAATAATCTGTATGATCAAGTTAATCACAATAACCCACAGAACTAAAGAAGGCTTAGTCAATAAGGCAACTAAAATGGCTGGAGCAATGCCAATGAAAGGGCCGAAGTATGGAATAATATTCGTAACAGCCATGAGGCCTGCTAGAAAAAGTGTATAGGGTAAACCTATAATGAAATACCCTATTAGCGAAAGAAGACCAACTACAAGACTAATCATAATTTGCCCTCTTATGTACTCTCCTAATGAATGATCTATATCCTTCCATATGTCTAAGGCCATTTTTCTTTTCGAAGTAGGGATTAGATGATATATCGTCTTATTCATAATTTCAGCATCTAACAAAAAGTAAAAGACTAAAAACGGAATAACAACTAAAGCAAACATTTTATCTAGCATTTTTCCCGCTCCCTCAACCATTTGACTTATCGTATGGCGAGAGTCAGATTGAATGCTTAACAAAGCATCGTTTATCCCTAGGTGAATACCATCAGGAAGTCTTTGGAGTTGCATCTCAAACCGTTCTAACCAAATCAAAATCGTTTTCTGGATTTGTGGGAGCTCATTCATCAAATCTCTGAGCTGCTCTATAAATACGGGTGTACCAAACCATAGAACACAACCTAAAGCACCAAAAAATAAAATATAAAGTACCAATATGGACAGGGTTCGATTTAAACGTGTCTTCATCAACAAGTCAACTAGGGGATGAAGTAAATAGGCAATAATCATGGATATAAGAAAAGGAACCAGTATCGCCTGTACAATTCGAACGAAAGGAGTGAGATATGGAAAAATCAAGAAGGCTAAATACAGGATAAGCATAGCTAAAGCGAAAATTCCAATGATTCTTAGGGACTGTGGAGAAAAGACTCTGTTCATCTCACTTCTCCTTTTCTAATTAGGTCAGAGTTAGTATGTTCTCCTAAGCTAACTTTGATTCTTATTTTGCATGATTTATAAATGGATTTAAGCAGGATCATTCTGCCTTAGGATCTGCCTTCAATTGAAAAAAGGAAAGGCGTTTGCCTTTCCTTTTAAGCATAGATTTATTCCCTATTTCACTATGCTCAGGATATGAATACTTATATCCGTGCCCAGCTACGAACCCTATTCATCATACTTGATCGACCTGACATGATCTGGTTCATCATGCGCTTTCGACCGGACATCATCTGATTCGTGGTCTGATTAAACCAGCTAGTGATCATCCTCCAGCCTCTTGGTTTTGATGATGATCTTCTGATGATTTGCACCATAGCAAGTGCAATCCCAGCAAGAGCCAGCATGGAGGGTAACATTGAGTTTCTTCTCATGTTTTCATCTCCTACATGTTAGATTTGGACACCTGAGTCCTCAATAAAAAGATCGTTTAATGAACTGAGGCTCCCATCCTCTTCAACCTGGTATACATCAACAACCTTTTCCTCATCTACAGCAAACTCTATAAAGCATCCCCAACAATAAAACTGCCTTGTTCCAATTTTCCCTAAATCCTTGCCCTTACAATTAGGACATGAAAGCATGTATTTACCTCCTCTGTCAGCATAAACGGTCTAAACCTTCTTACCTTTTATCCTGTCCCTCTCAGGAGGAGTGTATACATTTTCCAGCATACCTACATGCAATCACAGTAGCTACAGAACAGTCCTCATTCTGTACAACTATAGTTTTCCTAGTTCAAAACGATTCATGAACAGTCATGGACTCCAATTTTTCCCTTAGACTTTTCTTTATACTTGTTCCTCATTAGTGTCGCAATATCTTATTTGGTACTGGTAGCTTCGTTAGCTTCAGCTACCGTTTCTGTTATCCACTCTTGTAACGTTTCCTTTAGATATGTGTGACGAGACACATCATCCTGCTTTTGCAAGCCTTGTAGAAAGGTCTGCTCTTCACCACACAAGATTAAAAAATCCCTAGCCCTAGTAATAGCTGTATAAATAAGATTCCTGCGCAACATTCGATGGTACTGTCTTACAACGGGCACAACCACAATAGGAAACTCACTTCCCTGTGATTTATGAACGGAGCAGCAATACGCCAAGGTTAACTGATTCCATTGATTTTTCGGATAAAGCACTTCCTTTTGATCAAACAAAACAACAAGCTGATCCTCTTTATCTACATTTTCCTTAGCCCAAATGACGGATACAACCTCACCGATATCTCCATTAAACACATGCTCCTCAGGATTGTTCGCTAATTGCAAGACCTTATCCCCAACCCGAAAAATATAGTCACCATGTGTAACCTGGCGCTTCCCTTCAGTCTGAGGGTTAAAAAGATTCTGTAAGGACTTGTTTATGGCATCAATACCTGCTGCACCCTTGTACATAGGAACAAGCACTTGAATGTCCTTAGGGGTATACCCTTTTCTTATAGCTGATGAGCAAATTTGACCCACAGCATCCACAACACTGTTTTGATTACAAGCAAAAAAACGTCGATCCGCAGATGGTGTTTTAATGTCAATATGTGCTTCCTGTCTTTTAATTTGATGGGCTAACGTAATAATAGACGAGCCTTCCGCCTGACGATATATCTCCTGTAATTCCACTACGGGTAGTCGTTCACTTTGCATTAAATCGCGCAGGACTTGACCTGGACCCACGGAGGGTAACTGGTCTTGATCACCTACTAACAAAATCTGGATCGTCTCTGGTAAAGCTCTGAACAATTGATTGGCTAGCCATTGATCCATCATGGATGATTCATCTATAATTAGGAGTTTTCCTTCTATTGGGTTATCCTCATCATGCTTAAATTCCTTTCCACCACTCCAGCCCAAAAGACGATGAATCGTCACAGCCGGCACACCAGTAGATTCATACATTCTTTTGGCTGCTCTTCCTGTAGGGGCAATCAGTAGAATAGGAAACGGATCTTCTTTTTTCACATAATCCTCTGGATTTAGAGACAATCCATGTAGCTCAGCATATATTTCACAGACACCTCGGATGACAGTCGTTTTTCCGGTTCCTGGCCCTCCTGTTAGGATCATAAATGGGGAAGACAAAGCTTTTTCTATCGCTTGCTTCTGCGTTTCAGCGTATTCAATACAAAGCCTTTCTTCAAGCTCTCCTAAAGCCTTTAAAAACTCCTGCTGAGAAAAGGAGGCGGCTAATCCATTCTGATGAATTTTTCTGACCTTCTTGGCAAAGCCTTTTTCGGCATAAAATAATGAAGGTGTATACACTCGATCCTCTTCAATAATTAGTTTCTCTTCCCTGCCAAGTTCAATGATTTGGTTTGAAATAGAAAGTTCATCTATGATTGCTTTTTTACGGCTAAACCGCTCTATACCTTGAGGTATGGAAGAAGGATAAGCACTACTCTCATCGTAGGACTGTAGCTGATTAATCCAGTTTGTTAGATCCGTCAAGTACTGCTCCAAAGGCAAAAAAACGTGACCATATTGCTCAGACTGCTCTCTGAGGTAATATAAGCACGCCGCCTGTAAACGTTCAGCAGACTCTTCAGCTATTCCAACAGCTCGTCCAATCAAATCAGCCCTTTTAAAGCCTATTCCTTCTATTGTTTCTATCAGCTCATACGGATTCTCTTCCAAGATAGTCATAGAACGCTCCGCATACTTCTGATAAATTTGAATGGACAAGGAAATACCTATTCCATATTCCGAAAGCTTGACTATGATCTGCTCTAGCCCTTGATTTTCTTGAATTCGTTCAAAGATTAACTGTCTGGTCTTATCCTGTAGCTTAGGTACTTCACGCAGGCAATCCGGTTCTTCAAGAATACGCTGAATCGCCTGCTCACCTAAAGTGTCGACAATACTGGCAGCTAGCTTTTTACCCACACCGGGGAACAGATCACTTGATAAATAATGGACAATACCCTCACGACCTTGGGGCATTTCCTTTCTAAATTGCTCTACCGAATATTGAATACCATACTTAGGGTGCTGCTTGATGGAGCCCCAAAACGTATATATTTCATCCTCAGCTAGGGAAGGATAGACACCCACAATCATAATTTCTTTTTCATTAATCGTTTCTGTCGTGTCAGAAATTCTGATCCGTGTTACGGTGAAGTAAGATTCAGGATTATGAAAGAGTTCCTGGATCATTTTCCCTTTGATATAAGGCTTACGATCATCAAAAAGATCGAATGACGATTGAACTACGTTCATTGTTTATAACTCCTTCTTCCTAGCTTTTAAAACAACTTTTCTTTGCTGCTATTGATTCTCTAATAGCTGCTCCACCTGTTTTTTACCATTCAAAGCTAACAAATGATTTGGCTGAATATTGATTGCATGCTCAAAGCATTCCTTCGCTTGCTCTAGTCGTTCACTCATTGTATACGCTACCCCTAAGTTGTAATACGCATCAGCATGCTCAGGATCCTGTTCAACGACACGTTCAAAATCAACTAATGCCTCTTCTATATGATTCATATAGGCTAAACATAAGCCTCTTTCAAAAAGAGCTTCTACATCATCTGGATTATAGTCTAATGCCCTTTGAAAATACGCCAAGGCCTGTTTTTCATAGCCTTCTCCTTGATTCTTACTACTCATTCCTAGCATATAGTATAGGTCAGCATTCTCCAGACCTAATTCCTCTGCTTTCGTAAACATAGCTTGGGCTTCCGACCATTTCTCTAAATTGTATAGAGCTGCCCCTTTTCCGTAATACGCCGTAGCAAAGGAAGCGTCAAGCTCAATCGCTTTTTGAAACCAATCAATGGCCTGCTCGGCCTGATTAGATGCAGATAAAACATTGCCAATATGACAATATGGATTAATATAAGAAGGGTCTTCCTCAATCGCTTGGGCAAATAGCTTTAAAGCCTCTTCGACTTGACCCTCCTTCAAAAGCTCTATCCCTTGCTCACTTTTAAGTTCAGCTTCCGCTCTACTCATGGTTTTCTCCCTTTCCTTCTCACCTGCTCCTTTACATTAGAACAAGTTGGTCTTTAATCGCCTCATCAATAGTAGCTCCACCTAAACAAAGATCACCATCATAGAAAACAACGGATTGCCCAGGAGTAACCGCTCTTTGAGGATGCTTAAATACAACCTCACACATTTGATCATTCTTCAAATGCACGGTAACCTCTTGATCCGGTTGACGATATCTAAACTTGGCTACACAATCAAACGTTTTAGCATCTGTTGCTAGAGTAATCCAATTTATTTTTGAAGCCACAAGCCTATCCGTATAGAGATACTCATTTTCAAAGCCCTGTGCTACTAATAGCACATTTTGTTGAAGATCTTTCCCTACCACAAACCAAGGCTCACCTGACCCACCAATCCCTAGCCCTTGCCTTTGCCCTAGGGTGTAGTACATCAGTCCATCGTGCTTTCCTTTTGTTTCTCCATCAAGAGTTTTCATTACCCCCGGCTGAGCGGGTAGATATTGACTCAAGAACTCCTTGAAATTACGTTCTCCAATAAAGCAGATACCTGTACTGTCCTTCTTCTTTGCTGTAGCTAAGCCTGCTTCTTGGGCAATACGGCGAACTTCTTTTTTCTCTAAATGCCCAATAGGAAACATGGTTTTAGCTAATTGCTCTTGAGTTAATTGATTCAAGAAATAAGTTTGGTCTTTTCCCTCATCTACTCCGCGTTTAAGAACGGATCTTCCCTCATCATCCACTACTTGTGCATAATGCCCCGTAGCTAGATAGTCCGCACCTAACGACATGGCATGGTCAAGAAAAGCTTTAAATTTAATTTCTTTATTACACATTACATCTGGATTAGGAGTACGCCCTGCTTGATATTCCTCAAGGAAATACGTAAACACCTTATCCCAGTACTGCTTTTCAAAGTTGACTGAGTAATAAGGGATATCTAATTGATTACAGACAGCTACAACATCATTGTAATCCTCAGTAGCTGTACAGAAGCCAGACTCGTCTGTATCATCCCAGTTTTTCATAAAAATCCCGATTACATCATAGCCCTGCTGCTTAAGCAAATAGGCGGTTACAGAGGAATCTACTCCTCCCGACATCCCAATTACGACTCTTGTTTCAGCAGGGGACTTGTGTCCTCTATGGAAACTCATCTGTTTCATCTCCGTTAAATTATTGTACGAGCCATATAGCTCATTCTTTCACAGCTAATCTCTACAGTGAGGTTAATCTATTTACAGCTTTACAAGTCGTTGAACGATTTTCACCGACGTTTCAGCCGTCCTCTCAATCTGCTCCAGCGTATTGCCAAGCCCAAAGCTAAAGCGAATCGCCGATTCAATCCTCGCCTGATCAGTCGTCATCGCTGAAATCACGTGTGATGGCTGCAAGGAACCTGCTGAACAAGCTGATCCACTAGAAGCAGCAACTCCCTCTAAATCTAAGTTCATTAGCATAGCGTCTGCTTTAACTCCTAGAAAACTTACATTTAAAATATGAGGCATCCCATTCTCAACCTGACCGTTTATTGTGAATCTCACGTTTGCTTCACGGAAAATACGCAGCATGGTGTCCTTATATTTCTGATAAAGCTCTTTTTTTTCAGCAATTTCGTTATAAGCGAGCTTAATCGCCTCAGCAAAGCCAATAATGCCTGCCAAATTTTCTGTTCCAGCTCTTCTATTTCGTTCTTGAGATCCTCCAAACAGCTGAGGCTTAATTAATATATCCGGGCGTATATAGAGCAAGCCTACACCTTTGGGGCCATTAATCTTATGTGCTGATAAGGATAATAAATCTACAGGAAGCTCATGTATATCTAGCTGCTCAACTCCCAATGCTTGTACTGCATCGGTATGAAAGGTAACCCCTTTATCTCTTAAAACCTGCCCGATTTCGGTTATTGGCTGCAAGGTTCCCGTTTCATTATTCCCATACATTAGGGTTACAAGAATCGTTTCCTCACGCAGCGCCGCTACAAGATCTTGGATCTTCACTTTCCCCTCTTCATCCACCGGTAAGTAGGTGATCTCAAAGCCTAGCTCTTCTAAATTGGCACATGTATGCAATACCGCATGATGCTCCGTTTGGGTTGTTATAATATGCTTCCCTTTCGCTTGGTTAGCTAGTGCCGTTCCTATAATCGCTAAATTGTCTGACTCGGTGCCCCCGCTTGTAAAAACGAGATGACCATTCTGTATATTCATTAAGCTCGCTATCGTTCTTCTAGCTTGATCAAGAGCTCCGCGAGCTTTTTGTCCAAAGGAATGAATACTTGATGGATTTCCAAATAGCTCTGTCATATACGGAGTCATTGCTTGAACAACCTGAGGGTGAACAGGTGTTGTAGCCGCATGATCAACATAAATTCCACTCATATGGTTGCATCTCCTAATCTGTTCTAAAACAGCCTTCATTTAAATATAAAACATATAATATTCGTCTGATCCTGAATCCTTAAACTCAATCAAATCCTCTAAAGAGGTTGAATCTAACACTTCGGTTATACTGTTTCTAATTCGGAGCCATAGGTCACGTTTAGCAGGATCTTCTTCCTCTTCAAATTCCACTGGACTAATCGGCCCTTCAAGAACACGAATAATGTCCCCAGCTGTAATTTGAGCAGCTGGCTTGGAAAGCATGTACCCTCCATAAGCTCCGCGAATACTTTTAACAAGCCCCGCGTTACGCAACGGTGAAACTAGCTGCTCTAAATAGTGTTCCGATAAATCATTGGTTTTAGCAATACTTTTTAGCGAAAGAGGTCTCTCCCCCGAACTTCGCCCTAATTCCATCATTATCGTTAAACCGTATCGTCCTTTTGTCGATATTTTCACTTTGACACCTCCAACAAAAATCTAACTGCTATACATTTACTTTTTCAGATATTACAGGAGTGAGTACTCCCCCATCTTTATCATTTGAACGATCTATTTTACTAAGAAGTTTATCAACGGAATATTGGCATTGTGGCAATGTATAGCCTACTACTGTGCCAATACCGAATGTAAACAAAATAGTACCTAAAAAAACAGGACCTCCCAATAACCAGCCTGCTATCAGGACAACCACTTCAATACCTCCACGCACATATTGAACCTTCCACCCAGTTAGTTGAGTTAATGCCAGCATTAAGCTGTCACGTGGTCCTGCTCCACATTTTGGAGCAATATATAAGCCAATTCCATACCCACAGATCAAAATTCCTGCCAAAAGCAGCAAAAGCTTAATCACCCAAAAGGTTGGATTTAGCCAAGAAAAAACATACATAAAGAAATCAATAAACACTCCAACTAAGAGCATGTTGATCAGAGCTCCTAGCTGTGGCCATGATTTAGTAATCATACTAGAAATAGTAATGACAACAATTCCTGCAATAATCGACCACATCCCAATGGATAAGCCAAATTTTAAATATAAGCCAATATGAAAGACATCCCAAGGGGCACTTCCAAAATCAGCTTTAATCATCATCACGATTCCAAAAGACATAATAATTAAACCAAGTCCAAAAATCAACCAACGAACAAGTAAACGATGAAATTTTCTACTATGTGCTTCTCCACTCACTTCGTTGCCCTTCTCTCTAATCATTTTCTGTTTATCTCTAGGGTCTTTTGTTCTCTCCCAATACATTATCTAATCATTATATCATGAAGATATCGTTGTTGCATGGAACTTGACCCTACTCATGGCTAAAGCTATTCTAAAGTATAGTCACTTAGAAATTTAATAAACTTACAATCTACAATCTTACGTGTACCCTTTAATAATCATTAAATTTATCGACTACAAAATAAAAAAATAGAGTATAAAGTTAGAAAGGAAGTTCTTATGGATTTATTTAGCTACTCCCATAGCCAAGCAGATGCCCAGGCACCATTAGCCCATAGAATGAGACCTCAGACACTTGATGAAGTGATTGGACAAGAGCATATTATTGGTCAAGGAAAGCTGTTAAGGCGAGCAATTGAAGCGGATCGGCTTTCACCAATGATCTTTTTCGGTCCACCTGGAACGGGGAAAACAACGTTAGCCAAAGTAATCGCAAACTCCACACACTCTCACTTCGAGCAGCTAAATGCGGTAACCTCTGGAGTTGCCGATATTCGAAGAGTAACAGGCGAGGCTAAGGAAAGGCTTTCTTTATATCAACTAAAAACCGTGCTTTTTATCGATGAAATACATCGCTTCAATAAATCACAGCAGGACGCTTTACTTCCATTTGTTGAGGATGGAATTATCGTCCTAATTGGCGCTACAACTGAAAGCCCTATGTTCGAAATCAATTCTGCCTTACTCTCGCGCTCTAGAGTGTTTCGGTTAGAGCCCTTAACAAATAAGCATATTGAGCAGATTATTCAATCAGCCCTACAAAATAAAGCAAGAGGTCTAGGGGATTTAGATATTGAAATAGAGCAGTCAGCCCTTAAGCATTTAGTAGCTGTCGCCAATGGTGATGCAAGAAATGCACTCAATGCTCTAGAGCTAGCTGCTATGACAACCTCTCCTAATGCCGAAGGTAAAATTGTTATTACACAAACGGTTGCGGAGGAATCTATTCAGCAGCGCGTGATTCAGTATGATAAAAATGGAGATCAGCATTATGATGTTATATCTGCTTTCATTAAAAGCATACGAGGATCGGACCCCGATGCTGCGCTATACTGGCTAGCACGGATGATTTACGCCGGTGAAGACCCTCGCTTTATAGCCAGAAGATTATATGTACATGCAGCTGAGGATGTAGGTATGGCTGATCCAAGAGCCATACAAATCGCCCAAGCCGCTGCTTACGCCGTTGATTTTGTAGGAATGCCTGAGGCTCGAATTCCTTTAGCAGAAGCAACCGTTTATCTAGCTACTGCTCCGAAAAGCAATGCGGTCATAATGGGCATTGATAACGCACTAGCTGCCGTAGAAAAAGAAGAATCTGGGCAGGTTCCTCTTCATTTAAGAGACAGCCATTACAAAGGGGCTAAGGAGCTAGGACACGGTGAAGGGTATAAATATCCTCATGACTTTGAAGGGGGATATATTCCACAGCAGTATTTACCTGATCATTTGCAAGGAAAAACTTTTTATAGTCCAACTGAGTATGGCTATGAACGGACGATAAAAGAGCGTCTTCATTATTGGAAATCTAATGCTAAAGAATGAAGTGTAATTTGACAATTTATTGAATTCATATATCATTAGAGAGAAGGGATTAATTCCCATTTCTCTATTTAATACTATGGTACCAATCAGAATAATACTTTATGACTTATGGATTAGGAGGTTCTACTTTGAAGCTTTTTAAACCGCTAATCATAATTTTTGTTCTTTTTGTTCTAGTTGCCTGCCAGCACCAAAGTAAAGATCAAATTCCATCAAAATTGGAATTTAATGAAGAAACTTATGAAAATGACGGTACTTTTCAAAGTTTTGAGGGTAGCCCCTCAGAGTATTATTTACCTAGTGGTTACAGGCTAACAGGGAATCATTCTCTTTCAGGCCAAGAGGTTTATATTCAATCAGGGAACGATGAGATTATTTACGTAAAATATGAGGTCGAGCAAGAAGAAACAAGATGGATTCCTTACTATAAATTGAATAATGAGAATTAAAATAAGGTAGCGCCCATACTGGGGCGCACAAAATAAACACCTCCAACAATTTGGAGGTCTTTATTTTGTTATTGGTATTTAATTCAGTTAGTTCTCCTTTACCTAAATGATCACCCTTGATTACGAACACGATCAATTTTAATTTCATGAGTTTTCATTAGGTCGTTGACTACTTCACCTGCGGCTAATAACCCGGCTACAGATGGGACAAAAGCGTTACTGGCTGGAGGCATTTTTGCCTTTCTTATTTTAGCATTAGGATCTGGTACGATCTCTTGTAATGTATCATGCTTTTGTTTCACAGGAATTTCCTTCGAGAACACAACCTTAACTCCTTTATGGATTCTGGCTTCGCGTAATCTCTTACGTACCACCTTAGCAATAGGATCATAGCTTGTTTCAGAAATATCCACCACAGTTAGTCTAGTTGGGTCCATTTTATTAGCAACACCCATGCTGGAGATAACAGGTATCTTTCTTTGCTTACATTCCTTAATAATGTGGATTTTATATTTAATCGTATCACTAGCATCCACGACATAATCTAGGTCATATGAAAAGAACTCCTCAAACGTTTCCTCCGTATAGAACATTTTCAAGGCGATCACTTCACACTCGGGATTAATATCAGCAATTCTTGCTTTCATTAAATCAACCTTTGGCTGCCCAATGGTTGAAAGTAAGGCATGAATTTGTCTATTCACATTCGTAATATCTACATTATCCTTATCCACTAGCACCAAGCGCCCTACCCCACAACGGGCAAGAGCCTCAGCTGTAAAGGAGCCTACTCCACCAATTCCTAATACGGCTACAGTACTTCCTTTTAAGGCACTTACACCTTCTTTTCCAATTCCAAGCTCAGTGCGAGAAAACTGATTTAATTTTACACTCATCGTCTTGTACGTCACTCCTTTTTCTTTACGTATCTATTCCACAATATTGAAGCTTATATGTCAAGATATAGCTTTATTTACACTAAACTGTCTGCCAACTACTCTACAGAGCATATACTTCAGAGCAAACGAAAAGAGCCCCGCAATGCCGTGGCTCCTAAGTTTTGAACCTGCTCTCGCAGGTGGGTGTTCTGCTGTCTGCTTTACAAGTCCATACAATGAAGGCATGTGCTCCACAGACAAACGTAAACTCCCGTTGTATAGGTGTTGGCTCAAAACTGTCGGTTAATCACGTACATCTCAGGACTCTTTATGTGACTTAATCCTATCACATCTCCCTCTCTCATTGCAAGCGACTCTAAAGGCTATCCTTGACCCAAAAGAGGGAGTATTCTTGTCTTTTCTTTGTTATACTTTTTCTTTTTGCAAAATCTGCAAGTTTAACTCTTTTAGCTGCTTATCATCCACTGCTCCCGGTGCATCTGTGAGAACATCAGTAGCACTAGCTGTTTTAGGAAACGCAATCGTTTCACGTAAATTCGTTCTTTTCGCTAAAAGCATGATAATCCGGTCAAAGCCTAAGGCTAAACCACCATGTGGTGGTGTGCCATATTCAAACGCTTCAAGTAGGAAACCAAATTTCTCCTTCGCCTCTTCCTCAGAAAGACCAAGCGCTTTGAAAACCTTCTCTTGAATTTCCCGCTTGTAAATCCTCATGCTCCCACTGCTTAGCTCATATCCATTAAGAACCAAGTCATACGCTTGTGCTCTCATTGAACTAGGATCTGTCTCAAAAAGATGAATATCTTCCTCTAGAGGCATTGTAAACGGATGGTGTGCGGCTACATATCGGCCGGCTTCTTCATCGTACTCAAACATAGGAAACTCTGTAATCCAAGCGAATTTATATTCATTTTCATTAATAAGCCCAAGATCTTTTCCTAGCTTCAGCCTTAAAGCTCCTAAGGCACTTGCCACAACAGATTTAGAATCAGCTACAAATAGCAGTAAATCCCCTTCTTCTGCATGAAGAGCTTTCTTTAGCTGCTCAAGCTGGTCTCCTTCAAAAAACTTAGCAATGGAGCCTTTTACTTCACCTTCTTTTAAGGCTAGCCAAGCTAATCCCTTCGCTCCATATCGACCAACATATTCTCCTAGTTGATCCACATCCTTACGGCTATAATGAGCACAGCCTTTTGCTACGATAGCTTTGACCTGTCCACCGTTAGCAACTGCTCCACTAAATACCTTGAAGGAACTGTCCTGGACAAGCTCAGATATATCGACAAGCTCCATACTAAAGCGCAAATCCGGCTTATCTGAACCGTATTTCTCCATTGCTTCTGCATAGGACATCCGCTCTATTGGAAGAGAAACCTTGACTCCAATCGTCTTTTCAACCAGCTCTGCCATCATTTGTTCCACTAGGGATTGAATCTCTTCTAATGACATAAACGCTGTTTCGATATCAATCTGTGTAAATTCCGGCTGGCGATCCGCTCTTAAGTCCTCATCTCTAAAGCAGCGGGCAATTTGGAAGTAGCGTTCAAATCCACCAACCATAAGGAGCTGCTTAAATAATTGCGGAGATTGAGGCAGTGCATAAAATTCTCCATGATGCACGCGGCTTGGTACAAGATAATCTCTTGCCCCTTCAGGAGTGCTTTTTGTTAAAAATGGTGTTTCTACTTCGAGAAATTGATGCTCATCTAGGAAGTCTCTAACTACCTTGTACGCTTTATGACGAAGCATAATCGTCTGTTGCATTTCTGGTCTTCTTAAATCCAAATAACGATATTTTAAACGAATCGATTCATCAACCTCAATGTCATCCTGAATCATAAATGGAAGTCCTTTAGAGGCGTTAATTACTTCAATCTCTGTAACGTTAACTTCAATGTCTCCCGTTCCCATTTTTGAATTCACAGTACCTTCTGCACGAGCGACAACCTGACCTTTTATAGCCAATACGTATTCATTTCGAACCTTTTCTGCTAACTCTAACGCCTGTGCATGCTCCGGGTGAAATACAATTTGAACTAGACCTGAACGATCTCTTAGATCGATAAAAATAAGTCCGCCTAAATCTCTTCTTTTATTCACCCAACCGTTAAGCTGTACTTCCTGTCCAATATGTTCTTTTCTCAGTATGCCACAATGATGTGTGCGCCCAATCCCCATAATTATTTAGTCCTCCTTTTTTATCTCTTTAAGCATTCTATCTAACGCTTCAGCGTACGCTAGCTCTATTTGTTCACCTGTATCCATTCTTTTCAGAACAACGATTTCTTGCTCTAGCTCGTTTGAGCCTAAAATAGCAACAAATGTTGCCTGTAAGCGATCCGCTGATTTAAGCTGAGGCTTCATATTTCTAGAAAGGTAGTCCTGATCTACACTTAAGCCCGCTAATCTCCATTCCTGGACTAAAGAGACTCCCTTCGCTTTAGCTTCATCCCCTAATGCTACGAGGTAGCAGTCGATGGAGGACTTAATAGGTATATCAACCTTTTGTGTTTTTAATGCTAGGATGACGCGTTCAATTCCAAGACCAAACCCTATACCCGGTACATTTTCTCCACCAATTTGTTGAACGAGTCCGTTATAGCGTCCTCCCCCACAAACCGTACCAATAGCCCCAAATCCTTCAATAATGATTTCAAAGGCTGTTTGAGTGTAGTAATCTAAGCCTCGAACCATTCTAGGATTCACATGAAAAGGGATACTCATAGCTGTTAAATAACTCTGTAGCTGCTCAAAGTGCTCTCCACAATCATCACAAAGATAATCTAGGATAGATGGTGCACCCTTTGTTAATTCTTGTGTGACAGGGTGTTTACTGTCCAAGACTCTTAAGGGGTTGCGCTCTAGTCTTGAGCGATCCTCTTCTGGCAGCTCATCCCGTCTGTCCTTTAAATGAGCGATTAACGCTTCTTTATGCTTTGGACGACAGGTTGGACAGCCTACACTGTTGATTTCCAAACGCATTCCTTGTAAGCCAAGCTTTTTATAGAACTCCATAGCCATCGCAATAACTTCTGCGTCAATACTAGCATCCTTTGCTCCAATCGCCTCCACCCCAAATTGAGTGAATTGACGATTACGCCCTGCTTGTGGACGCTCATAGCGAAACATTGGGCCGACATAATACAGCTTGACTGGCTGTTGAGGTAGCCCGTGCATTTTATTCTCAACATAGGAGCGGACCAAACCTGCTGTTCCTTCTGGCCTTAAAGTAAGGCTGCGGTCACCCTTATCAAGAAATGTATACATTTCTTTCTCAACCACATCAGTCGTTTCACCAACACCTCTACGAAATAATTCCGTATGCTCAAACATCGGTGTCCGTAGCTCCAAATAATTAAACCTATGACAAAGCTCTTTAATTTCACCCTCAATATATTGCCAGATAGCAACCTCTTCAGGTAAGATATCCGTTGTTCCTCTTGGCAGTTTAAACTCCATTGCCTTTCCTCCATTCCTCATGAAAAAGTTAATCCAATTAAAAAAACTCCCGCCACTGACTAATTGTCAGGGACGAGAGATTGTATCTACCGTGGTACCACCCTATTCAATAAGCTTCGATTTCTAACAGAATTTCCATCCCGCAAAATCAAACACTTATCCTCAATATCCGTAACGTGGACAAACGCCAGCTGTTTACTATCTACCTTAAAATATAGGTACATTTCAACAGTGGTCCTCGAGGATGTCTTTCGATAAGTGCGTGTATAGCGAAGCACTTCCAGCCTATGGTGCTTCTTCTCTGTCTATTGCCTACAACTTATGTACTCTTCCTGTCATTGGATTTAACATATAATTTCTTGTTACTTTTACTTGATGCTTTTAAAGCTCATATTCATTCTAAGCCATGAATTTTTATCTATCATACTGATTCTGCTTCTAACTGTCAAGGGAATTCTACCTTATTTTTTTGGAATTACGACTTTTACTTATTTATTCTAGTATGCCCGAGTGCTTCAATATTCAACAGAAAATAAACAAAATCATATAAACCCTTAAGTATTAGCAGGAAAAACAAGGTTAGGGACGAATATGTAAGGAAGATGTAGAAAAAAGGCAGCTAAAAAGCAATGGTACCAAAGAGATTTTAATTTTGATAGAGAAAGGAATGAGAATGGATGTCTACTTCTATTCCCAAACAGCCCTTATTCCTTGCAAGTATAGCTACTATTCTGCTTGTAATTCTGAGCTTTAGCCTACCCTCAACAACATCTGCTGAAGGTGTATTTGTTGTCGGAGTAGACTCTTTAAATGTGCGCTCAGGACCAGGGCTTAACCATGATGTGATCGGTCAAGTAAAGAAGGATGAAACTCACTCCGTAAAAAAAGAGCAAGATAATTGGTATAGTATTGATTACAATGGTCAGGAGGGCTGGGTTGCCGCTTGGCTCGTCCAATTCTCTGCTAGTACTGGACAAGTTAAACAGGCTAAAGCCATTGTTGATAGCTTAAATGTACGCTCAGGACCAGGTACTTCTTTTAAGCTTACTGCTCAAATAAAACCTGAGCAGTCCTTCCGGGTGCTTAAGGATGATGGAGAATGGGTGGAGATCCAGCTGAATGAAAACGAAAGTGGTTGGGTAGCGAAATGGCTAGTCGATATTTCAGAGCAAGATGTGCAAAGTGCCACAGAGCTAAGACAAAAAGCTTTTGTTCAAGCAAATATTTTAAACGTACGCTCTAAACCAGATTTAACTTCGTCAGAAATTATTGGTAAATTAAATCAAGGGCAGGAATTAAATATCCTTCAAATTACTGATGGATGGTATAAAATTCAGTGGGAAGACACAGAAGGCTGGGTGGCCAGCGAATATGTGAGTGAGCCGGAAAATGGGCAAGATGAAACACAAAAAACGGAAAATGATTCCACTGAAGAAGTAAAGAACGAGGAAAAAGAAAAGTTTACTGTAAGTGTTTCTAGCTTGAATATCCGTTCTACAGGCTCCCTGGATGCCAGCGTTGTGGGGAAGCTTAATCAAGGCGATATCATAGAAAAGCAAGACGTAGAGGGGGACTGGATTCAAATCGTTCACCAGGGTGAGCCAGGTTGGGTTGCTGCTTGGCTGGTTGAGAGTGTCCAAGAGAAAACAGAAGTTGGTAACCAGCCGAAGATAACCATCCTTAATAATGGGACAAATCTACGTTCTGGACCTAGTACAGAGCATGATGTAGTAAAGAGAGTTGATCAAGGCGAACAATTTGATATACTTACTACAGATGGAGATTGGTTTCAAATTGCCCTAAGTGCTAACGAAACAGCGTATGTTGCAGGATGGATTGTTTCTGTAGAAGGAACTCAAGAGGTTCCAAAAGGAAATCGTTACGATCAACTTAAAGGAAAAACAATTGTCATTGATCCAGGGCATGGTGGAAAAGATGGCGGAGCCACTGGCTCGCATTTTGGTACTCTAGAAAAAGTAGTCAACCTACAGGTATCTAAAATTCTTCAGCAAAAGTTTACATCTGCTGGTGCCAAAGTGGTCATGACACGTACTACAGATCGTTTCTTAACCTTACAGCAGCGAGTGGATATAAGTATCTTAGAAAAAGCAGATGCCTTTTTAAGCATTCACCATAACACAAATACGAACAAGTCCATCAGTGGCTCCATCACGTACTATTTTAAAAATAGTGATCAAAAATTAGCGACAGCCATTCAAGGAGAGTTAGTCAAAGCGAATGGAATGAGAGATCTAAATGCGAGAAAAGAAAGCTTTTTCGTATTAAGAGAAAACCCTAAACCTGCGGCTTTAATCGAAATATCGTTTTTAAGTAATTATAACGATGAGCTGACAGCCAGAAAGGGACAATTTCAAGATCGTTCTGCAGACGGAATCTTAAATGGAGTGGCCAAATATTTTGAAGGTCTGTAAGGAAAGATTCTATTGAAGCCTCTCAAAGAATTCGTCTAATCCATCATTAGAGGAGGCTTTCCATGCAGTCAGAAAGAATAGGTGAGCTTCATGAACAATAAACTTGGGAAACGCTATATGGTACTTAGCTTTTTTCTTGGTGTAATAATTACTTTTATTGCTTGTTATCTATTGCTTCCAAGCCATAATCAGAGTGTGCCAACAAGTACTCCTCCAGAGCCTCCAGAAGAGGAAATGGAGGTCGTATATATAAGTCCAAATGAGATTGTTGTACAAAGAACGAGTAGAAGCGTAATGATTGACGGGATGGAACGAGATCTCTCGGAAGAGGGAGGATTGCTTAGCTATCAGGGGCAGGTGTATGCTCCTCTTGAAACGCTAAGTGAGTATCTAGGAAAATCTTACACAGAGGCAGCCAATGGGATTGTGATCGGAAACTACTCAGCTATTGAGCCTCTAACATTTTCAGATAGTGTCATTCCATTTTCTTATATTGGCTCAAGTATTAATAGAGAGCAGATGGAAGAAAGACTTGGACCACCAATCAATGAACAATTAGTAGATCATGTTCCGGGTGGGGGCTCTGAAACAGTTGTAGAGTATGAAGGAGTCACTGTTCACTATTCAGCTAATGCCCAGGAGCCCAAGGTTCTTCGAATTATTGTACACGAGCCTATCTTAATGACTCATAGAGGAATTACTGTTGGTTCAACTAAAGAAGAGGTTCTAAGCAAATATGGAGAGCCAGAACCTGAGTCAGAAGAGAATCAGTGGCTCTATGGGGAAACGTATACTCTTTGGTTTCATTTCGAAGAGGATGAGGTTATTGAATTTAGTAATCTTTATGTGCCACCAGCTAATGAAGAGGATGAATCCTCAAACGACAATGAAAATGATTCTTCTGATGAAGAAGAGGATGATTCTGACGATTAATTCAAACTTTTAATGTGATTGAAAAAACCTACATTATTTCAAGGAGTACTCCTAGAAATGGTGTAGGTTTTTTTGTAATACAACTATGAGTATTGGCAAAAAGATGTTTATGAGCGAGTTGGGCTCTCTAGAAGAATCGTTACGGGGCCAGAATTGACCAATTCTACTTCCATATGCGCCCCGAAAATACCAGTTTGTACATGAATACCTAATTCCTCAAGCTTATTATTAAATGCTTCATATAACTCCTTAGCATAATCAGGCTTTGCCGCTTCCACAAAGCTTGGACGACGTCCTTTGCGACAATCACCATACAACGTAAACTGAGATATAGATAAAACCTCTCCTCCCACATCAAGCAAGGAACGGTTCATCTTTCCTTCATCATCCTCAAATATCCTTAAGTTCGCTACTTTATCCGCTAAATATGTTACATCCTCCATTGTATCTGCATGAGTGACACCTACTAATAGGACATAGCCATATGAGATTTGACCGGTTATTTGCTCTTCTACTGTAACACTAGCTTGTTTGCTTCTTTGAACAACAATTTTCATGAATCATCCCCACCTTGCTATCCTGTATAAACAGGGTTATTGCATGACCCGCTGTACTGAAAATATATCTTTTAGTCGTTTGATTTTATCTACCACTTTATGCAGATGGTCTACGTTTTGGATCGAAACCGTCATGGAGATATGGGCAATCTTATGCTTGTCAGCTCTACCAGATACGGCAAGCATATTTGTTTTTGTTTCTGTTACCGCCTGAAGCACCTCATTCAATAGCCCTCTGCGATCCATCCCTGTAATCTCAATATCCACATTATAGCTTTGATCCGCTGCCCCTTCCCATTCCACAGGTAAAATACGATGCTCAGCATCCTCTGTTTTTAGATTGGGACAGCTTGCTCTGTGCACGGAAACACCTCGTCCACGAGTGACGAATCCAACAATCTCATCTCCAGGAACTGGATTACAGCAACGTGAAAAACGTACAAGTAAGTTATCTACGCCTTTTACCCTTACCCCGTGATCCAATTTCCTTCGTTTTGTTGTAGGTTTAATTTCTGGAATTTGAACAGGCTCCTCCTCCTGCTTCTCCTTCCGAATTTTATCGAGTAAGCGAGTGGAAATTTGAGCCGCTGTGATTCCGCTATAGCCAACGGCTGCAAACATATCATCCTCACCAGTAAAGTTGAACTTTCCAGCCACATGCTGGATATTTTCTTCGGTTAGGACTTTTTTCAAATCGTAGCCCTGCTTCTTCAGCTCTAGCTCAACTAGCTCTTTTCCTTTTATAATACTCTCCTCACGCTTCTCCTTCTTGAAAAACTGCTTAATTTTGCTTTTTGCATGAGAGGATTTAGCAATTTTAATCCAGTCTCTACTTGGCCCATAGCTGTGCTTTGACGTTAAAATTTCGATGATATCGCCCGTTTTCAAAACGTGATCAAGGGTTACAATTCTCCCATTAACCTTAGCTCCAACACAACGGTTTCCTACTTCTGTATGCACGCGATAGGCGAAATCAATAGGAACAGAGCCCGCTGGAAGCTCATAAACATCTCCCTTAGGCGTAAAAACAAAGACCAGATCAGAGAAAAGGTCCATTTTTAGTGATTCCATAAATTCCTGAGCGTCGTTGGCATCCTGCTGGGATTCTAAAATATCTTTAAACCATGTTAGCTTGTTGTCAAACGTATTTTTGGTGCTGCTCTCTTTCCCTTCTTTATATGCCCAATGAGCCGCTACCCCGTATTCTGCTGTACGATGCATGTCCTCTGTTCTAATTTGTACCTCTAGAGGCTCTCCCTTGTTGATTACGGTCGTATGAAGGGATTGATACATGTTTGGCTTAGGCATAGCAATATAGTCCTTAAAACGACCAGGCATTGGCTTCCAGCACGTATGGATAATCCCTAAAACGGCGTAGCAATCTCTAATATCTTTAACCAAGATTCGGATAGCCATTAGATCATATATCTCATCAAAATCCTTTTTTTGCTTGTACATTTTTCTGTAGATACTATAGATATGCTTGGGACGACCGGAAATATCTGCGGTAATATGATGCTCACCAATTTTTTCTCGAATAATTTCTCTTACCGTATCAATATATTCTTCACGTTCTGCTCTTTTCTGCTTCATAAGCTGAACGATGCGGTAATATTGCTGGGGATTCAGATAGCGTAATGAGATATCCTCGAGCTCCCATTTAATTGTAGAAATACCCAAACGATGAGCTAACGGGGCAAAGATTTCTAACGTCTCCTCAGCCTTCAAACGCTGCTTTTCCTCCGATTGAAACTTTAACGTTCTCATATTATGCAGTCGATCCGCTAGCTTAATTAGCATAACTCTAATATCTTTAGCCATAGCTACAAGCATTTTTCTATGATTTTCGGCTAGCTGCTCAGCGTGAGATTTGTATTTAATTTTCTTTAGCTTTGTTACTCCTTCAACGAGAAGAGCCACCTCTTGCCCAAACTCCTGCACAATATCCTCTTTGGTAATATCCGTGTCTTCAATGACATCATGCAAAAAAGCAGCCGCAATCGTCACACTATCCATTTGCAGGTTAACTAGAATGCCAGCTACCTCAATGGGATGTGCGATATACGCCTCTCCTGATTTGCGGTACTGTCCCTCATGAGCCTTTTCCGCAAAATGATATGATTTTTCGATATACTCGACTTCCTGCTCTGGAAGGTATGCTTTCACTTTTTTCAGTAAATCTTCAATAGTCATCAGGTCACCTCTCGTGAGCAGTTTTCTATGCTTTTCAGCCGTTCATCCTCTCACTTGAATTACGATCGAAATAAAGTATTTCTAACTATTATCGTCCATATTTCCTTTAATGTAAAGATACAACATCTATCGGGCTAATATTTCTCTATATTTAAAGAAAAAAGCTTCTTTTTTAGAAGCTTTTAAGTCAAGATCATATCATCAATTGGTTTACTAGTATTTTACTAGAGAATGAACTGGATAGTCTCCGTTAATTTTATCTCTTCCGTCTAAGTAGGTCAGTTCAATTAAGAATACACATCCAACTACAATTCCACCCAATTTTTCGATAAGGTCAATAGTCGTCGCTATAGTTCCGCCAGTAGCAAGAAGATCATCAGCAATTAATACCTTTTGCCCTGGTTCAATTGCATCCTTATGTATGGCTAAGGTATCCTTACCATACTCCAAATCATAGGCACTTTCAACAATTTCTCCTGGTAGCTTCCCTGATTTACGTACAGGAACAAAGCCTTTTCCAAGATGAATGGCAAGAGGAGCACCAATGACAAAGCCACGAGCTTCCGGTCCTACAATTACATCGACATCAAGGCCGGTAACAAGATCAGCAATGTTAGATATAGCAAGCTTATACGCTTCTCCATCCTTCATTAGTGTTGTAATATCTTTAAATCGAATCCCTTCCTTCGGGAAATCCTGCACCACTCTTATCTTTTGTTTAAAATCCATTTGAAACGGCCTCCTTCTTCTGTTCAACCCTACTTTGATTTCGATGAATCAGTTCAACTAGCACTTGATAGGATGAATATAATAATTCCTGCTCCACCTGTATATCTAGCTGCTTTTGTTTATAGGCAATTGATTCTTGAAGACTTTTTTTATTAGGCTGATCATGTAATACAATCAAGCCCTTTTCCATTTTAGCAAATTCAAGCTCTAAAAACACCTCTATCATAAAATCAATTGATTCCAATGTCCATCCTTTATGTTTGGCTAGCTGTTGACCATGCCTTGGTCGATCAAAGCTTTTTCTTTGATTCAAGAACGCATAAAACCACTTAAAGTGCTCCCGTGTTGGTAGCATGGAGAAATAATGATCCTGCTGGTGATCAAAGACAACATAAATGTTTTTTCCATGCGCTATAAGCTCACAAACCTTCTCAAATTGCTCCATCGAACGTGGTAAGTCCCAAAGGACAATGGTAGAGAATTTCTGAAGCATATGCTCTGTCTTCTGCTCTAGGGCTTGTACTTCTGTATCAAGAGTTATCACTGTCACTAATTCTCTTATATGAGTAGGAATAACTGTTTCCGTCCTGAATTGAATAAGGGCTAGCTTCTCTTCTTCATCACAGATCGTTACAAATTGCTGCTCAAGCTGTCTTGCCCCGCGCCAATCAAAAATCTGCTGGTGTGGAACCCGCATGTCTTTAATCATAATTTGTGGTTTTTTCTTCCCATTCCACACGTTAATATCAACCTGACCAATTAAATCAAGCTTCGCACCAGGACTTATTTTGTCCGCTCTATCACCAAGAAAAAAGCCGATCCCATCCAATACCGCTTCACTTTGCCGAAACTGGCATTTTAGATGATTTTTATTTGCTCCAACCTTTTTCATTTCCTTGATTTCCATCTGCTCCAAGCAGATCATGGGTCGGGGGTTTTCTACTCCAAAGGGAGCAAGTTGACTTAGCTCCTCGATCCCCTCTAATGTCACATCCTCTAATTGACACAGAACATCTACACGTGTTACAGGAATTAAATCTTCCTCTGTCAGCCACTGCTCACCGCATTGATCGAGCCTCATTCTTAGATGCTCTAGATTAGAAACTTCTAGGCTTAGTCCTGCTGCCATCGGATGACCACCATAATGGGGTAAAAGATCATCACATGTACGCAAGGCTTGATACATATCAAATCCAGTAATACTCCTAGCTGACCCTTTAGCTACACCCTTTTCCTGATCTATAGAGAGAATAAGTGTAGGTAAATAATACTTTTCGACCATTTTTGAAGCTACGATTCCAACTACTCCAATATTCCAATCTTCCTTAGCTATCACAAGCACCTTAGGCTTTTGCTCTGGATAATGCTCCTCTACCCAAGTAATCGCCTCTTTGGTCATCTTTTCAACTAGCTTTTGGCGTTGTTGATTGTGCTCATTTAACTGATCTACTAAGCCTGTAGCCTCTTCTCTATCTTCCGTTAGAAAAAGCTGTACAGCATAATCCGCTTTATCTAGGCGACCACTTGCGTTAATTCTTGGAGCAATAGTGAAGCCAACATGCTCCTCATTCACAACCTCATCAAGTAGTCCAGCATTCTCTAAAAGTACCTCAATACCAAGATGCCTTGTGTGATTCAGCCGCTTCAATCCATGATAGGCAATTAATCTATTTTCCCCCGTTAGAGGAACTAAATCAGCAATCGTACCAATACAAGCTATATCAAGCAAGTGATCTGGAAGTCTTCCAAGTAAAGCTTGACCTAATTTTAGGGCTACTCCTGCGCCAGCCAAGTATTTATATGGATATGTACAGGTCGGAAGCTTTGGATTAATGACTGAGATACAATCAGGTAATCGTGGTGGAGGTTCATGATGGTCTGTAACGATCACATCAAGCCCGATAGATATAGCGTAGTCAATTTCCACCCATGCTGAAATGCCCGTATCGACTGTAATCACCAAGTCAATCTGACTCTCTTTTGCCGCATCCATCGCTTTAATATTTAAACCATAGCCTTCACTAAACCGATTGGGTATATAAAAATCAAAATTTGCTCCTAGCTCTTTCAAAATAAGAACCATGATCGTTGTACTACTTACTCCATCACAATCATAGTCTCCGTAAATTCTAATTTTTTCATTTCTTTCAATAGCCAGCTGTATTCTTTCTACCGCTTCTGGCATTCCCTGCAAAAGAAAAGGGTCGTGAAAGCTTTGCTCTTCCATTTTGAGCATTTCTTTAACTTTTGCTATATCTGTCCATCCTCTTGCTAAACAGAGCTTAGCGACTAAAGCAGATACCCCTGCTTGTTTCTGCCATTCCTGTACGTCGTCTATAGATGAGGCGGATTGCATCCACCGAGTTTTTGCTGCTAGCATAAAAAAATCACTCCTGACACCCTCATTATACTTGAATCATACGTATACTTGAAGAGGGGAAGAAGTGATCTAGACAGCCAGCCCTATTTTTTCTCACTACTTTGCTTTTGGTTTGCTGCACTATCTTTGTTGAGATCTGGCGATTTATGTTGCTGCTCCTTTGGCTGAGCCACTTGATTTACATGGCGTTTTGAATTTGGGGAGGAATAACGCTGGGTGGTCCCACCCTCTTCCCCATTTTTGTTTTTACGCTGGAGCAGAGTCTCTAAATATTCCTGCCCAAAATGATCGGTAACTGCTTTCTTGAGAATTTTATTTTCTTTATGTAGCGAATACTGTCTGAACATCCCAACAGCTCCGATAATCAAACCACCCATGAGGGTCGAAGCTAGGATGACGATAATCAGAGGGATAAAAGCGGTTGTGAATAGTACATTTACAGCTACAGCCTCTACGTTAAGGACAGAAAAAATAGCTACAATTAATGCAAACACCAAAGCTAAAATTAATGTTTTTTGTCCCTTCATCACGCTGGTCTCCTTTCATCATCTGAAAAATATAGATATTTTAATTAAAAATACCCTTAAAACTTGCACAAAAAACAACTTGCAAGAAATAAGAAATAAAAATTTTCTTAAAAATAGTCATCCTTTTAAGACAAGCTTAGTATACAATAGATAATGTGCCAATTATTTTTCTATACTCGAGCTGCAAGCTTTTTACTTCAAGAATAGAAAGGATTTGGATATGGAACAACTGATACTTGGATTAATTGATTATTTCAAACAGTTTTCCTATTGGGGAGTTATTCTCGCACTATCGGTAGAAATAATACCGGCTGAGCTTGTTCTACCTTTAGTAGGATACTGGGTCTATCAGGGAGATATGATATTCTGGCTAGCCCTTGCAGCGGGGAGTATAGGTGGTGTAACTGGACCTTTAACGTTATATGCCTTGGGAAGGTATGGAGGAAGGCCACTCATTAAAAAATACGGAAAGTACCTGTTTATTAGTGAAAAAAGCTTAAATTCCGCTGAACGTTTTTTTGAAAAGTATGGGGCGGGTGTTGCCTTTTTTGCCCGATTTATTCCTGGGATTAGAACGGTCATCTCTATTCCCTGTGGGATGGCTAAAATGAACGTATGGAAGTTTATGATTTATACTTACTTAGCTATGTTCCCTATTACCTTCTTTTATGTATACATAGGCTTTCATTTCGGTGCGGAATGGGAGCATGCTCTACCATTCTTAAAACAGTATTTACAGCCTTTGATGATATTATGTATTCTCTGTTTAGCCGCTTATATTCTGTTTAAATACTATCGCAATAAAACTATAAAAAAATGAGATCTGCCTCAGATCTCATTTTTTTCGGTCATTTTCACTCCAGCCTATTAACCTACATTTTGCATAAGCAAAACTGAAAGTCCTAATGTCCATACATACACAGCAAACCATTTTAAAGAGCCCTTCTTTAGATAGCTAATCATCCACTTCACAGCAATGAATCCTGCTAAGGCCGAGGCTATAGTTGCTATCAGTAAAGCAGAGCCAGTAACTTCTCCAAGCCCTTTCCCTTGGAGAAGATCAACTAATTGTAGAAGGACGGCACCACCGATAACAGGAACAGAGAGCAAAAAGGAAAAATACGCGGCTACTTCCCGATCTAGTTTCCTAAATAAACCTGCCACAATCGTTAATCCTGAACGAGAGATGGCTGGAAAGATGGCAACTGCTTGAAAGCTCCCTATAAAAAGAGCATCTCCGTATGAAATATCCTGCAGTTTCTTAGCACCTTTTTTAATCCTATCAGAAAACCAGAGAATAAAGCCTGTAATCAGAAATTCCCAACCGATCGTCGAGCCTGTCTTCGAGATTCCTTCAAAATAATCCTTAAATAGTAAGCCTACAGCTACTGCTGGTATAGTACCTACAATTAATATTAAGCTTAGGCGTCCAAACGGTTTTTTTATGACTGTCCATAGCTCATTTTTATACACCACAATCACAGCAATCAATGTACCTAAATGAAGCATCGTGTCTAAAAACAAACCAGCTTCCTTCAATCCAATGAGCTCACGCCCTAAATACAAATGTCCTGTACTACTAATAGGTAAAAATTCAGTTAGTCCTTGTACTAGTCCTAACAGGATCGCTTCAATCCAATCCATACTAAATATGCTCCTTTTCACATACTTTTAACTCTTGTCCCTGTCACTTTCAAACATATGTTGTTTTGTTACTCAACGACTACTATTTTCTTTCAACAATAATCAGCTTGATGGACAGGTACTATCACTTTATGAATTGGATGTTTTTAATATGCCATACAAAAAAGCGTAGCTCTGTTTTCAAAACAAAGCTACGCTTTTTATTTTATTATCTAATTTGTTGTTGAAGTTGTAGATGCCTTGCGAATCTCCTTGCTTTTCCACACATACCATAGCTGTGCCGCGATAAACAGAGAAGAAAACGCTCCTGCAATTAGACCAATCAGCATGGCAAAGGAGAATGGTCTGATGCTTTCGCTCCCAAAGAAGTAAAGAGCAACAACAGCAAAAATAATCGTTAAAAACGTATTTATTGAACGAGTAAGGGTATCTGTAATACTCTTATTTACAAGCTGAGCCAAGTCGTCTTCGTTCTTAATCTTAGCTGTTTTTAGATTTTCTCTAATACGGTCAAAAATAACAATCGTGTCATTAATAGAATAACCAATTACCGTAAGTACAGCTGCGATAAACGTTAAGTCAACCTGCATTCGTATTATAGAAAATACAGATACAACAACTAAACCAACCTGAATTAATGCGACAATAGCAGAAACAGCAAATTTATATTCAAAACGGAAGGCGATATAAATTCCCATCCCAACAAGGGCTAGAAGAACGGAATAAATAGCTGAGCGTGCTAGCTCTCTAGCAATTCCAGCTGATACGGTAATCTCACTTATTGCAATGTCATCCCCATAAACAGACATAAATGTTGCATTAATAAGATCCATCTCCTCCTGGGTTAATACCCCTGGAAAAAGAGCGGCTGCTGTTTCACTTTCATTCCCTGAGATTCTTATTTCCCCTGGAGAAAATCCAATATCAGCAAACACCTCATTAATATCATCAGCCGTAAATGGAACATCCT
Source organism: Bacillus horti (assembly GCF_030813115.1). Lineage (NCBI taxonomy): Bacteria > Bacillati > Bacillota > Bacilli > Caryophanales > Bacillaceae > Caldalkalibacillus > Caldalkalibacillus horti. The sequence continues at coordinate 152,576 of NZ_JAUSTY010000001.1, forward strand.
CAATCATAATTTCAACTCTTGTCCCACCCTCAAAGTCTACACTTAAATTCAGACCAAAAATGGCCAAGAAAATAACGCCTAGTAGAATGAGGACACCTGAAATAAGAAAATATTTATTTCTATGCTTTACAAAATCTAGATGAAGTTTATCTTTAAAGTTCACTGATTTCACTCTCCTTTACACCGAACAGCCTTGGTTTTTTATCCAGGGCTCGACTAGTTACAAGGAGTCCAAGTAAGAGTCGTGTACCGAATACTGCAGTGACAATACTTAAAACAATACTAACAATTAGCATAACGGCAAAGCCTTGAATAGAGCTACTACCAAAATAAAAGAGAACAGAAGCAGCAATAATCGTCGTTATGTTAGCATCCATAATCGTGGCTAAAGCACGCTTTGAGCCAGCCTTAAACGAGGAAAGAATCGTTTTACCTGAACGAATCTCCTCTTTAATCCGTTCGTACGTTAGAATATTAGCATCTACGGCCATCCCCACACCTAGAACAAGAGCGGCTATTCCTGGGAGCGTTAATGTTGCACCCATCCAGTTAAAAACAAGAAGGATAAGGTAGACATATCCAATAATTGTAATCCCTGCTACTAAACCAGGTAAACGATAATAAAAGAGCATGTACAAAAAGATTAATATACCACCGATTACGCCTGCACGAACAGTTAAATCCATTGCTTGCTCTCCAAGCTTGGCACCTACACTATTGGCTGAAAGTTCCTCTAGCTCAACAGGTAATGCTCCTGCATTAAGTAGAGCTGCTAGCTCACTTGCCTCTTGATAATTCCAAGTAGAAGAAGTGATTTGCCCACTCCCTGGTAAAGCGCTTTGGATGATTGGGGCGGAGATCATATTTGACTCATTTTCGTTCATAATTGCTTGTTCGTAGGAGTCTACGCCCTCCTCAAAGTCTAGCCAAATAGCCATAGGCTGCTGAAGTAAGCTTCGTGTAATTTCCAATACCTTATCTGCATCGTTAAATTCAATCCCGACCACTGGACGTCCGTATTCATCATTATATACTCTAGCAGAGCCTTCCTTGAGGTCCTCTCCTGTCATTAATAGATTATCATTCACATCGCGGAAGGATAAATGAGCTTCTGTTGATAGCATACGTCTTGCTTGCTCAGGATCAGTTACCCCAGCTAGCTTAACGCGTACACGATCATCACCTTCTATACTCAATTCTGGCTCACTAACACCAATTACATTAATTCTTCGCTGTAATGCAGCTTGTGTGTGAAGAAGTGTTTGCTGAGAAATTTGTTGATCGTCCCTTAGAGGACTTACCTTATATAGTATTTCAAATCCACCTTGCAAATCTAAGCCAAGGGTGATTCCATTTGCAACATCCAAAAATGACCAAGCTATAAAGCCAAAAGCAACGATCACTATAAGGACAAAAGCAATTATTCTGCCCGATTTCGTCATTAGTCCAAGTTCCTCCTTTAGTGTCCAATATGTCTATTATAAGAGACCGTTTTTTCCCATGTCAATTTTTCCTGTATATGCACCCATCGTAAGCCAGTTCATCAATGCAGTAGGCTTGAGTGAATATATATCATTGACAATTTGGTGAAACATTGGCCATTCCTTCTTATATTTGCTAGTTACACATTCCCATATATCATCAGCAGCTACTGCATCATAGCCTAGCAAATGAAATTCTTCCATCTTACTCACTAATACTTCCATTACTTTTTCTTTTAAAAGCTGCTTGTGTTGTGTCTCCATTTTTTGCTTCGCTCCTCTACCGCTTCTTGAAAGAATTAATCGGTACACGATTTCTTGGTCATGCTTCTCCTACCCTCTAGCATATAGATAAAAAAGAAGAAGGACAAGGCATAAGAAAAGCTTCTATCGAAGCCCCCTCGAAGGAGTCGTCTAGTCCATCATTAGAGGAAGCTTTTCTTGCCGTCAGAAAGTATAAAATTTGAAGAAAACATGGTATCAAATTTTATACTTTCTTAAACGTAAAAAATGACAGTAATACCTAAGAAGGGATGACCTTAGACATGAGTAAACAAACCTTTATTCAAGGAGCATTTATTCTCATATTAGCTGGTTTAATTACACGAGCACTAGGATTTGTTAATAAAATCGTTATGGCTAGGATGCTTGGCCCAGAAGGTGTTGGGCTATACGCTATGGCAGTCCCTATTCTTATTTTAGTCATTACACTAACACGGTTAGGGCTACCAGTCGCCATTTCCAAGCTAGTGGCTGAAGCCGATATTGTTGGGGATCAAGCTAAAATTAAACGTATCCTGGTCGTCTCCTTAGCTATTACTGGCGTATTAAGTATTCTCTTCACCATTTGTACCTTCTTAGGAGCTAAGGTTCTTTCATCCATTTTTCTTACCGATCAAAGAGCCTACTATCCATTACTTGCGATAACTCCTATCATCCCGATTGTCGCCATCTCTTCTATTATCAAAGGGTATTTTCAAGGAAAGCAAAACATGAAGCCCTCTGCTTATTCTCAGGTTATTGAGCAGATTGTACGTATATCCCTTGTCGCTCTCTTAGCGAATCTTCTATTGCCTTATGGGCTAGAATACGCCGTTGCCGGAGCGATGTTTAGTGTTGTGTTAGGCGAAGCAGCCTCACTCCTTTATTTATTTACCACCTTTAAGTACAGCAAACGAAAAATATTTAAGGTACGTAAGGGCTTCTTTCAGCAATTGTGGAAGGGTCGCCAAACGTTAGGGGAGCTTCTTAGAATCGGTCTACCCACAACAGGAAGTGGGCTAATTGGCTCTGTATCCTGGACGCTTGAAGCGATTATTGTAGCTCAAAGCCTTGCCTTAGCAGGGGTAGCTACTGCTGTAGCTACTGCTCAGTATGGTTTATTATCTGGCTATGCTCTTCCACTCGTGATGCTACCTATGTTCATTACGTATTCTCTATCCGTTTCCCTAGTTCCTGCCGTAAGTGAAGCATCGGCGCAAAAGAATTTTGCCTTAATTCAACGCAGGATCTATCAGGCTTTACGAATCGCCTTGATTGTAGGCGCACCTAGTACAGTGATTATGTATGTGTTTGCTGAGCCCTTGACTACTTTAATTTATAACTCTCCTGAGTCAGGCCGTTTTCTCAAAATACTTTCGCCATTCTTTTTACTCCTTTATTTCCAGGGTCCCTTACAGGCCGTTCTCCAGGGCTTAGACAAAGCTAGAACAGCAATGATGAACACGTTATATGGTGCCGTCATCAAAATTGTATCTATCTTCATTCTAGCCTCGCAGCCACAGCTAGGAATTTATGGAGCAGCTATGGCTATTAACATTAACGTATGCTTAGTGACTCTTCTTCACTTTTTTTCAATCGTAAAGATTGTGGGGTTTTCTATCCAGCTTCGTGACTTTGTTAAAGTTGGAGTTTCCATGTTAGTTATGGCGCTAAGTGGAATCCTTTCGTATGCAGTGTTATTGCAAAGTAGCTTCGGAAGTACGTGGGGATTACTTCTTTCAATAGCTTTAGCTTCATTTGTCTATCTCATCTTTTTACTTCTTTTTCGTATAGTTGGGCGTCAGGATATTGAACGCTTTCCATTTGTCGGAAGATGGATAGCCCCCTTTTTTCCAAAACGTTAAATGAATTAAACTCATAACCAAACAGTATTTATTCGTTCTTTTCTTTTTTATCGATGTACCATTGACCGTTAGAATTATGTGTACATAACATAATTTCTTTAAAATTAGATACCCCAACTCTATTTTTTAGTTCAGATTTTAGCCAAAAATGATTCTTTCCTAATTTTTGCAACCCATCTTCTTGAACCTCACCATCCTTAATAAGAATAGTGGGCAGTTCATGCCTTTGAGTTGGCAGCTGAAGATCGCTTCTCGTTACGCTCATCTCCTCCTCCTTAGGGAAAACCGTTAATTTTCCGGAAGGCTCTAAAATGGCAAACTCTACCTGACTTAAGGAGTAAATTCGATTTTCCCTAAGCTGAAGTAATAAATCATCTAAATTATATCTCTGTCTTTTTAATTCTTCTTCTTTTATTTTCCCGTGCTCCACTAATACGGAGGATTTACCGTCCACTAAATCCCTAATTTTTTGTGATTTCAACGAAATGTATGATAAACCTATTTGGGTCAGCATTAAAACAAGGATAGGTGTTATGCTATGGAGCATTGGATCTTTTACATTCTCAACGGAAAGAACAGCAAGCTCAGCAATCATAATGGATACAACTAAATCAAATATAGATAGTTTGCCAATTTCTCTTTTTCCCATGATTCTCATCACCAAAAGGATGAAAAAATAGATAAAAAATGTCCTTAGCGCAATCATCCATATCTCCATAGTCCTAGCCCTCCTGCCACTTTTTTTATAGTTTCACCATTTCATCACCTCTTCATGTTTATAATATTTATCCAGTTTAAAAGGATTAGGTCCTTCATCCGCTTTTAAGTGTATATAGTTGTTCATTAATTCCTTAGTAAAAAGAAAAATACGTCTTAAATCCAGTACTAGTGAATAAGTTGTACTAAGAACAAGCTTTATGCTTTATGAGAGGAGCAAAAAGAATGCCTAATTCATATGTTCGGCCAATTATTACAGGAGTTTCTACAATCATTGTAGTCCTTCTGAGCATTAGTTTATGCTTATCCCTACTCTTACATTTTACATCTTTAAAAGAGAGCTCTATTGAGATTCTATTGCTGCCCATTTCCTTACTCACCTTATTTATTGGTGGTTTAATTTCTGGATACAAATCAGGAACAAAGGGGTGGTATGTAGGAGCCTTAACAGGATTAGCATTTATTTTACTTTCCTGGATTCTCTCTTTCCTAGGCTTTGATTTAAGTTTTTCCTTAAAAGCTGTCCTGATCTATTTGTTTTATCTTCTTTTAGCGATGCTCGGAGGAATAATTGGAGTTAATCTTAGCCCTCATCGAAACTAAAACCACTAAAAATGGTGTGTATTGGTAGAGGCATGTATTAGAGCTTGTATAGAAAAAACACAAAAATAAAAAGGCTTGCTCATTTTTGAGTAAGCCTCTTATATTGCTGTGTAACTTTTACAGAACGCTTCAGCAGCCTTTTATGAAAAGATAAACATTAAATACATGGTAATAGACCAATTCCCTAAACTATGTATTTATTAATCCTTAACAACTGTGTTAATGGCTGATCTCTCAAACGTTAAACGAACATTCTCAGAAACCTTCAGTGTTGCGTTACTTTCTGTAAGCTCAACAATTGTACCATGTAAGCCACCAATGGTAACTACTTTATCGCCTTTTTGTAGGGCGTCTAGCATCTGATTACGCTCTTTTTGCCTTTTTTGCTGTGGACGAATTAGCAAGAAATAAAATACAGCAAACATCAGAACTAAAGGCAGGATAAATCCTAGTAATCCCTCTTGTCCCATCTTTTTCCCTCCTTCACATGATCATCACTTTAAAATGGTCGAGCATTGGGTTTATTTAGACCATACTCTTCAAAGAATTGGTTGCGAAAATCAAGCAAAGAATCCTGACGAATCGCATCCCTTATATTCTCCATTAATTTTAACAAAAAGTAAAGGTTATGATAAGTAGTAAGTCTAAATCCAAACGTTTCGTCACATTTGATAAGGTGACGAATATATGCTCTGCTATAATTTGTGCACGTATAGCAGTCACATTTAGGATCAAGTGGACCGAAGTCTTCAGCAAACTTAGCGTTTCGTACTACTAAGCGTCCTGAGCTTGTCATAGTTGTCCCGTTTCTAGCTATTCTAGAAGGAAGCACACAGTCGAACATATCTACTCCTCTAATCACCCCATCTAAAAGCGCATCAGGAGAGCCAACTCCCATTAAGTATCTAGGTTTCTGCGCAGGCAGGAAAGGCGTTGTAGCCTCCAGCATTTCATTCATAAGATCCTTCGGTTCCCCGACACTTAGTCCGCCTATTGCATAGCCAGGGAAATCTAACGAGGTAATTTCATCCACACTCTGCTTTCTTAAATCAGGGTACATACCTCCTTGGATAATACCAAATAACGCTTGATCTTTTTTACGTGTATGAGCTTCTAAGCACCTTTCTGCCCAACGTGTTGTACGTTCTAGTGATTGCTTCACATACTCTCTGTCTGCTGGATAAGGAGCACACTCATCAAAAGCCATGATAATGTCTGCGCCTAACGCATTTTGAATCTCCGTAGCAATTTCAGGGCTTATAAACAGCTTAGAGCCATTGAGGTGATTGCGGAAATGGACACCCTCTTCTTCAATTCTACGCAAATTACTTAGACTAAATACCTGAAAGCCTCCGCTATCTGTTAAAATAGGACGATCCCAGTTCATAAAAGAGTGTAATCCTCCCGCACGTTTCACAATTTCATGACCAGGCCTTAGATATAAGTGATACGTATTACTTAAAATAATCTGAGCTTCCATCTTCTTTAATTCTTCTGGACTCATCGTTTTAACCGTAGCTAATGTACCCACTGGCATAAAAATAGGTGTTTCTATCTCACCATGAGGGGTATGAATTTTTCCTAGCCTAGCACCGGTTTGTTTACATGTTTTAATTAGTTCATATGTTACAGCCATTATTTCCTCCTACAGTATGAGCATAGCATCCCCAAAGCTAAAAAAGCGGTATCGCTGTTGCACAGCTTCTTTGTATGCTTCCATAATTAAATCTTTTCCTGCTAAAGCACTTACAAGCATAACAAGTGTGGATTTTGGCAAATGAAAATTAGTAAGCAGACCATCTATAGCCTGAAAGCTATATCCAGGATAAATAAATATATCTGTCCAGCCACTGGCAGCTACAAACACACCTTGATTATCTCTTGCAATCGTTTCAAGCGTTCTAGCCGATGTTGTACCCACCGCAATAACACGTCGTTTTTCTAATTTTGCCTTTTGTAGCACTTGTGCTGCTTGATCACTTAATTGATAGTATTCTGCATGCATAACATGCTCGGTCACCGTCTCCGCTTGAACTGGTCTAAAGGTTCCTAAACCTACATGAAGGGTAACGTATACAATTTCTACTCCTTTTTCCTGTAGTTTCGTAAGGATTTCCTCTGTAAAATGCAACCCAGCTGTAGGGGCCGCTGCTGACCCTTCATGCTTTGCATAAACGGTCTGATATCGTTCACGATCCTCCAATTGCTCACGAATATAGGGTGGGAGTGGCATTTGCCCCAAACGATCAAGGTGTTCATTAAAAATACCTTCATAGCGAAACTGTATTTTTCGTCCTCCATCAGGGAGCTCAGCTAAGCATTCAGCCAGTAATTGTCCATCTCCAAATTGAATCACCGTACCCACTTTAATTCTTTTAGCGGGTTTTACCAAAGCCTCCCAGACGTCTTTCTCCTCTTGCTTTAATAATAATACCTCAACCTTTGCCCCTGTATCCAGTTTTACTCCAAATAAGCGGGCAGGAATAACCCTCGTGTTGTTTAACACGAGGGTATCACCAGCTTGCAGAATATGAAGTAAATCATAAAAGGTTTGATGCTCTATTTGACCAGAGCTATGGTCAATGGTCATAAGCCTAGACTCTGCACGATAAAGTAACGGTGTCTGAGCGATTAATTCCTCGGGTAAATCAAAATCAAAATCTTCTACCTTCATATTCTTTGCTGCACTCCAATCTAATATTTCTTCTCTATTCTTGCATCCTTATGGAAATAATGCTGTAAAATCTGCTGATAGTTACTGCCATCTAAAGCCATAGCACGGATCCCCCATTGTGAAGCTCCTAAACCGTGTCCATACCCATTACCATGCAGTCTAAATCTTGGTTCTTTAGAAAGAATACTCATCTCTCCACTACGATTGATAGCTGCAAATTGATCATTGCTACCGTTCACAGGCTGTGCCGTCGTTTGATTGCCTTGAATGGCATAAAGCTGTCCTGTTCTTTGAGTAGATCTGACCGTATTCCCATTTGCTCCTAAAATCGTATACTCTCCCATCGATTCAACCTCAAATTTTGTTGAACGAAGATTCGCTGTACCATCCTTAAAAATAGAGCGGTGGGAGTCTGGAGAACTGGTCTGAATAATCGTTCCGTTTGCTTCCATTTGAAGAACACGTCCAGAATCACCATATCTCATAACACGTAATGATTGAATATTATTCGTGATTTTATTTGTTTGCACATTACGACCGTTAATCCACTCTCTTAGCTCTGCTCCATTGTAAGGACCCGTGATCCAAGAGTAAGCATTATTTTGTCTTACCTGTTCAATAATCGTTACGCGCGCTCCAGAGCTTAGTGTTCCAATTTGCTCATGGGCTGTAGAAGGCCCTGAGCGGAAATTCAATCCTCCGGATACAGTCTTTACTGTTGCCGTTTCTAGACCTTGAGTATTCTTCTGTCCCGTTTTCGTCAAGTATTCACTTGAAACATAACCAATTTTACCTGTCTGATCTTCTATTCTATACCATAGCACCTGTACTGTTTCTGGATAGTTATCCTTACTTGCTACACTACTGTGATGCTCTAGATTATTGCCCCAAACCTCTGATCCTTTAGCCGTTTGACCACCTGCATTTGAATAGTAAAACGTTTCAAAAGGTTGTCCTTTAAACGTCAGTAGTTCTCCCTTAGTAGCATCGACAGCTTGACGAACGTCATTGGCTTCCTGCCCGTATCCATGATAAGCCTGTTCAAAGACAGTGTCAGAAACATGAGCAATACCATATTTATTCTTTGGAATACTCATGAAGGCAAAGTTTCTAGACATAACCGCTTGGGTCTTTAATGCCTCCATAGGCCATCCTGTTGCCATTTCGGTTCCAACAACACTGTATAAATACTCATCTAATGGGAGGATATTTACAACTGTAAAATTATTTTGATATAGACTTAACTCCATTTTTCCGCGATATTGCCTATTGGAGCGCTCTTCAACAGTAGTTAAAGGGAGCGAACCTGTCCCTACCGGGCTGACTGTCAGCTTCCGTTGCGGGGAGCTTAACAGATATGTTTGTTGATTAGATGAGGCATCTAGGCTATTTTGCATGATAAGATATTCATTGGCGGTAGCAGGTATAAACGTTATACCTGAAAAATCTGCTACTAAGCTTTGTTGTAGCCTGTTTCTATCCTCTTCACTGCCTTCTTGACCAACCCAAACCTCAAAGGAAACAGTATTATTGTCCCTCAATACTTGAGTTATATGAGCTATGTATCCCTTGCCCTGAATTTCATTCACTCTAGCTTGCGCTTCCTGAGTTGTAGCAAATGAACCTGCTTGTACTCGAAATGAACCTGCAATACTTCCGTCATATTGTGTTTTGGATCTAATATCTGCTTGCACATTTGTTATAGCCGCACGGCTTGCCTCTGATCCTGCAACAACTTGATAGACTGTTTGATTTTGTTTACTTACCGTAACAATCGTGTTGTGAACATTATTCGACGTAAGATTCTGAGCCACTTGCCTTGCTTCAGCTAATGAGTTTGTTTCTCTAATGATTAGAAAATATTGATCGATGGAGAAACGTAAAGTTTGATCCTTGTTAACATTTTGGAAAACCCCAGCTTCACCCTGTAATTGTAACGCTGAATTTCCTTTTAAAGAAACGCTTGGTACAGTTCCACGATACCCTGTACCCATATCCACAAATAAAGCTACTCGAATCTCATTACTGTTCGCCTGAGCGTGCTGTGGAGGTATCCCCTGTACAAATAAAGCTGCTATTAACATGACAGAAAGGCATACAAATAGGAATTTTCTTCTTCGCTGACTGCTTTCCATTCATTCTTCACTCCTTATTATGAAAGATAAATTTATTACATCAAGGGTAAATGAGGCATCAACTATTCTCTGGAGGATCTAATGAAAAATGTTTATATACAGAAGGAGTTACCATTCGTCCTCGAGGGGTTCTTTGCAGAAACCCAATCTGCATTAAATAGGGCTCATAGACGTCCTCAACCGTATCGGATTCTTCCCCAATCATCGCTGCAATAGTGTCTACTCCAACAGGGCCACCTTGAAAATGCTCTACAATAGAGAGCAATAGCTTATGGTCGATCTGGTCTAAGCCTAATTGATCGACATGAAGTCGTTCAAGAGCTTCCTTAGCCAGGCCTTCTGTAATCATTCCATCCCCGTGAACCTGCGCAAAATCTCGTACTCGCTTTAATAGCCTGTTGGCAATTCTTGGAGTCCCTCTAGAACGCAGGGCTATTTCCTTTGCGGCGGCTTCAACAATATGAACATCTAAAATATCGGCAGCTCTAGTGATAATATAAGCTAGCTCGTCTACTTTATAATATTCCAGCCGACTTACCACTCCAAAACGATCACGCAATGGAGCAGAAAGCTTACCCGCACGTGTCGTAGCCCCAACAAGAGTAAATTTAGGGAGATCTAATCGAACGGATCTTGCACTAGGACCTTTACCAATAATAATATCTAGGCAATAATCCTCCATGGCAGGATATAAAACCTCCTCCACAGTACGATTCAACCTATGAATTTCATCAATAAATAAAACATCTCCTTGCTGGAGATTGGTCAAAATGGCTGCTAAATCTCCAGCACGCTCTATCGCTGGACCCGAAGTAGTTCTAACATTTACCCCCAATTCATTAGCAATGATTGTAGACAAGGTTGTTTTCCCTAAGCCAGGCGGTCCATATAGCAGCACATGATCCAATGCTTCATTTCTTAGCTTAGCCGCTTCGATAAAGATCTTTAAATTCTCCTTTACCTGGTCCTGCCCGATATATTCAGCTAGGAATCGAGGTCTAAGGCTTAGCTCCACATCAGCATCCGCCTCTAATAAATGAGAGGTAATAATTCTGTCTTGCTCGTCCATCTGTCAAAAAGCCCCTTTCAATAAGAGAAGCCCATACAACTGATGCAGGTCGTCAAATAATTCTTTATACTTTTTAAAACACGGTATATGTATATACTCTTTAGACTTTTTATTTCATCAAAAGTTGTAGTCCTCTTTTTAAAAATTGATCTGTTGACCATACTTGATCTCCAGCTTCCTGCTTCAAGCTGGTACTGATTTGCTTTACTTCCTTCTCAGAATACCCTAGTGCCATTAATGCTTCAAGAGCTTCTTGTAAAGCTTTAGTTAGCTGTCCTCCTTGATTTAATGCTTTAGGAAGGCTTGCGCTTGCTTCTTGGATATGCTCCAGCCCTGAGAATCCGAAATGACTAGCTTCTGTTTCAAGCTTGTCCTTTAAATCTAAGATGATCCGTTGTGCTGTTTTCTTTCCTATCCCAGGAAATTTTGACAGATAGACAGCATCTTCCGTTTGAATGGCCACGATAACCTGTCCTGGCTGTCCAGAAGCTAGAATAGATAAGGCTCCCTTCGGTCCAATCCCCGATACGTTTAGCAATTTGAGAAATAAGCCACGCTCCTCTCTCGTAGAGAAGCCATATAGAACGTTCGTATCCTCCCTAACATATTGAAACGTAAAAATCTGTACCTCCCGTCCTGCCTGTTCCTGCCAATAAAATGGATTTCCACATAGTATTTGATAACCAACTCCACAAGATTCAAGCACAACATATTGAATATCAATATGAGTTAACGTTCCTTTTATGTAATCAATCATACATCTTTCCCCTTCAGCTTTAATAATCCTTCGATTTGAGCAGAATGCCCATGACAAATAGCTATAGCTAACGCATCTGCCACATCATCAGGTTTAGGAGCCTGCTGCAAATTAAGCAACATTCTAACCATCTCTTGAACTTGACGCTTCTCAGCTTTTCCATATCCTACAACGGCTTGTTTGACCTGTAGCGGTGTATATTCAGCTACAGGTACATTCGCTTGCTCAGCTGCTAACAGCATAACTCCCCTAGCCTGCCCAACGGTAAAAGCCGTTGTTACATTTTTATTGAAAAATAGCTTTTCAATCGCCATCACATTAGGAGAATACTTTTCCAAAATATGCTGCATCGCTTCATAAACTTGTTTAAGCCTTTCCTCAGTTCTTAAACCAGCTTTTGTTTCTATACTCCCATATTGTACCGGCTTCAATTGACTCCCCTTTTTTTCGATAACTCCAAAGCCAACAATGGCGATACCAGGATCTATACCAAGTATAATCAAGTAAAAATCCTCCTCATCCCCGTACGAACATATATTTCCTTCTTATTTTATCATACACCTAGAAACAAAAAAAGCCACAGACCATTTAATAATCTGTGGCAAACTGTTCATATTTAGCTAGAACATTTAAATATTCCTTCACATTTCTTATTCTTATTCCCTGCTTTAAATTTGACAGCTCGTGTGTTGACCGATTGGATTCTAATAGCTCTGTATCAAGACGAAAGAAGGTTTGAATAATTTTATTTTGCTCTGGCGGTCCCTCATATATTGTTAGGATACGATCCTCTGTTAATCCAAAGTATCCTTGGTTTTTACATAAAGGAGAGAGATCATTGGCAACGAATTTGGTCATTCTAAAAACTCCGTCATGTCGTTCTGTGTGATCCCATTGATCTTTATGCTGGAGTACCCATTCCTCCATTTCTTCTATATTGTCATACGTTTTGATTTCGGTTTGAATCCCACACATGTATTCGGTTACTAATTCAAGCTTTATCTCAGATGAGCCCCAAAATACTTCTAGTATATGATCACCTTGTTCGTCATGCGTATTTTGCATTCCCTTTTCAGGTAACTGAGCGATTCCTATTATCATTGTCGTTATAATAGCAAGCAGCAAAACACCTAATGAAACTAAGCCCTTATGTCCTCTAAGGAATCTGCGTAATTTTTTTAATAAAGCTGACACTAAAAATTCCTCCCTTGGACTGTTTTGCGAATAGTATTTCCTGAGTATGGATAAGTATGCACCTCATGGAACAAAAAAAAGCAGATGGAAGCGACCATCTGCATACATATATAAAGACATGGCTCAATTAATTTTGAAGTACATAACGGTTAATCAATATAATTATTAATCAATTGTTCAAAATCCTAATCCTTATATTATCGAGTAATTTTTCTAATTTTGTTTCCTGCATCGTCCATTAACTGCTTGAATTGATGACCAACATTTCCATCATTATTTCTAAATAGCCCTTCTAAACGTTGCATAACATCCCCATCAGTAGTTACATAACAATTTTGATTTGGTGCAAGCTGTTGCATCTCTTGACGGACCTGCTGCATGACTTCATTTTGTTGACCGTCTTCAGCATTTACACCCGCTACAACCTCGTTGCCATTAACTAGAACTTGACAATCTTGTACGCCCGGGATCTGCTGAAGTCTTTGTTCAATTTGCTGAGCTAATTGACCTTCCTGTCCTCGTTCAGCGCCTCCATTATACATTCCATTGTTTCCACCAAACATGCCGTTATTTCCACCAAACATGCCGTTTCCACCGTTACCACCATTGTTTTGACCATTATTCATGTCCATTGGGCCTCTTCCACCACCGAAGAACATTCCCCCTGGTGAATTGCGGTTTCCATCATTCATTGGATTGTTAAATAATCCCCTTGCCCCACGACCATGTCCGTAACCGTCACGATCATAGCGGTAAGCGTTATCGTGGCTGTTTATCGTGTAGTTACCATAGTTAGATCCTCGATACGTTTGGTCATCCTGAGCTCCCTGGTTACCACCACATGCTGTGGCAAGAGAAGTTACGGCAAAGGCTACTGTTAAGCTTGCTAAAGCTTTTTTGGCTTTTTTCATTGAAAAAGCACCTCCTTCACCATTTAGAATGATGTTTTTGAGGTGCTTTTAACCGAGTTAAGTTGTACCTTTTTTATTTAAATAAAGGGGGTTTTGGTGGCATTTGACGCTTATGTGCGGAGCGCTTATGCAACTGTTCAATAATCTGCTTATCCTGCTCTGGAATTTCTTTTCCTTTTAAATATAGATCTACTTTCTCATATGTGGTTCCCATTTCTTCCTCATCCGTTTGCCCTTCCCATAAGCCCGCACTCGGAGCCTTTTGGATAATGCTCTGAGGAACTCCAATCCACTCCGCCCATTGACGAACCTCGCCCTTAGTAAGATTGGCAATAGGTACACAATCTACTCCACCGTCACCATATTTAGTGAAATATCCAAGATGCCATTCTGCCGCGTTATCCGTACCTACAACAAGGTAATTATAGTTAGCAGCTACGGTATACAGGGTGCTCATTCTTAAACGAGCTCGTAAGTTTGCATCACCTAAACGCTGACGATCCTCGTATAAGTCTCCTTTTTCCTTTGCCGCTTGTTGAACTCCTCCAAAAATTTCATCGTGAGCTGCTGAGAGGTCAATTTGAATGTGCTTTAAATCAGCAGCCTCCACTACAGTTTTTGCATCTACTTGATCTTGAGGATTACTTTTGCACGGAAGGATAACCCCTAGAGAGTTTTCTGGAAAAGCTTTTTTAATTAAAAAAGCTACTAATGCTGAATCTACTCCACCACTCACACCGACGAGTAGTCCGTCTGCTCCTGCATTATTAGCTAAAGCTCTTAACCAGTCTACAGTAAAGTCAACTTTTTTTTGAAGGTTCATAAATGTCTCCCACTCCTCACTCAATAAGTCTTATTTTACCATAGCTTGACAAGCTCTTACAAACTTTCTCCGTGCATCCCAAGTATTCTCAAGCTGCTGAAAAAGATCAATCACATTCCTTACTTGAAACCCAGATTGCTGCTTCCACACGCCTAGCCATTCTCTAATAATATCGTGGGGATAAAGAAGGAAATAAGGAAGCAGGCGAACTTCTTCCGATGATAACTTTAGTTCCTTTTGATATTCGGTAAGAAGCAAATGGACGACATCGATTGACCAATCATAATGCAATAATGAGCGATGAATATATTGAGAAAGATCAAGAATAACTGGAGAATATTGAATAAGATCATAATCGAGCAAATAATAGGAGTCTTCCTCAGCATAAAGGAAATTATGAGGAGCTAAATCAAAATGAACAATTTGACGATTTTGCTGTGCTTGTCGTTCTAATTGAAGTAGTTCATACTCGGGGAGATGAGTAAAAAACCAATCTGCCCAATCGGTTACATCCTCCTCAAACCGCTGCAATAATGAAAAAAGACCTAGGCTAGACTTCTTTTTCCCACGGTTTAAGCCTTGAATGGATTCTTTGAATAGGTCAAGCCGAGTTTTTATTCGTTCTTTTGCAAAGGATTTAGAAAGAGTGCGCTGTTTCCCTCCATAAATATCCTGTCCTTTTTGATGAAAATGACTTAATAGCCCTATTCCATTTCTTAGCTCCTCATAAATGTTAAAATCTAACGCTCTTCCGTTCACGTAGGGGAACATAGCAAAAGCTGTCGTATCGTTAAGCTTGTTAACTGAAGTTCCCTGGAGATTATCATGAAAGGGGATTATTCCCTTTGTTTGCCTTTCTTCAAGCTGCTTTATACATTTACTTTGCCATTTTAAATCCTCTACATTAGAGAATAGTTTGATTACGTATTTCTGACCGGCAGCATGGACGATATAAAGTCGATTTTTTTTGTGTGTATGCACATCGTCCACGGTTATTCCAAACTGTTCATGAATTACGTTGCCGAGCTGCTCAGTTTTAATCCGTACCATCTATAAGTCCTCCTAAAGAAAACCCCTTTTTCTTATCAGCTTAGAACATGATTGATCATGTTAGATAAGAAAAAGGGGCGACCTTCGTACCTTTTGTTTCTTGGTGTCCTGTGGACTATCTTTTTGATCTTCTTGAATTGGTTTTACTTCTAGTCGTGGACTTTGTCGTTTTTGAGGTACGACCTCCTGTAGCTTCACTTGCCCCTTCATCTTTTACCTCAACATCATCTTCACCATTAGCTTCTCTTACTTCAAGAGCTTGGGTTCCGCTTGGTCCTTTGTTTGATGAGCCACTTTGCTCCATGGCATGGTGATGCTGGTCCTGAATCGTTTGTCTAGGCATAGGCATTCCAGGGTATCCTCCACCGTATGGAAACGCTTGAGAGCCTTCTTGAAATGGCTGGTTTCCCCAACCTAAAGGCTGCTCTACAAAAGGACTCCAGCTTTCGAAGCCTTGATTCTGTTGCTCCATAAATTCCGGGAACTGTGAAAATGGTTGACCAAATTCCTGATCCTGACCTGGGCTGCTCATATACTCCATTGGAGAGTACATCATCTGCTGTGGAGCTCCAAAAGCAGGGTCACTAAACCCTTGCATCCCTTGAACTTGGTCAAAAGTCATGCCTCCCATATGATGTGGCATTGGATGTCCCCACATTCCATGATGGTGATGGTGGATTGGCGGGAATGGTGGACATGGCGCTTCCATGACGGGTTTTACTTCTGGCTTATAAGGCATTGGTTTTTCTTTTTTTATTGGTAACGGTGTGGGAGCCGCTACGTTAATTTCAGTTTTCGAGAGCTCTAGATCAATCTTAATCTGGTTGATAATTTCTGGTTTCAAATGATGAAGTAAGGATCTTAGAACTCCAGGTAGTTGTTCCGCTACAGCTTCTCTAATCATTTGTCTTAATCTGTTTTCATCAATTTTGGGTACTTCCATTTTAGGCATGTGAACCTTGGGAATCTCCATTTTTGGAACTTCCATCTTAGGTGCCTGAGCGATTGGCTGTGTCTTTGGCATTTCTTTTTTGTGCATCTGTCCGATTTGCTGTTGTCCGTGATGCTGTTGCCCATGATGTTGCGGTCCGTGATGCTGTTGTCCGTGATGTTGTTGTCCATGATGTGGTGTTTGATGGTGCTGGTGTTTTGCAGGTACAGCGCCTGTTGGGATTTTTATTTTCATTCCAGGCATAATTAAATCTGGATTGGATAGCTGCGAATTAGCTTTTTTTAATTCTTCGAAGTTAACTCCATATTGCTCCGCTAGCTTCCAAAGTGTATCGCCCTTTTGGACAATATGAATTTTCACGTTTAAATTACCTCCCCTAAACATAAGTCCCTATATCCTATGCTCAGGTAGGCGTTTTGCTCATCTTTTTTTAAAAAAACATGGGTATCTCCCTAAAACTCTCACTTGAAAACCTAGCGCTTCAACCTCTGCTATCGCTCCTGGTAAAAGAATGTCATCGATTGGATGAACAAGGTCAATAAGGAAAAAATAAGATCCTAACGCTTTTTTCGTTGGTCTGGACTCAATTCTGGTCAGATCTAATCTGCGCCATGAAAAGGCGGCAAGAACTTGATATAATGTTCCAGGAAAATTTTCTGGCTGGGTGATTAGTAAGGAGCTTTTACACGTAAAGCCCTCTTCTGATTTTTGCACCTCGTCTTCCTCTTGACTTTCAGTCTCTTTTTGAGACGTTAGCCAGTCTTGAAAATCTTGCTTTTCTACAAGAGGGTCTTCACCGAGTAAGACAAAGCGAGTATGATTATTGTCATAGTCTTGGATACTTTCTTGATAAATACTCAGATTATAGTTTTTAGCAGCAATACTTGTGCCAATAGCTAACCATTTTTCCTGCGGGTTCTTGGAGACATGCTCCACCGCTTCAGCCGTACTTTTCATATAAATCCACTCACTGCCCGGACAGTGCTCACGTAGAAAATGATGGCATTGAGCTATCGCTTGAGGATGTGAAAACACTTTTTCCACCTCATCCAGGCTTGCTGGATTAAATTGAGGGTGAATAAGTGCTGACTGTTGAATAGGCAGAGTATACTCTGCCTGAATAGGAATTTTCCCCTCATGAATGATCCAATCTAGCGTCATATTCACTGATCCCTCGATCGAGTTCTCTATAGGTACTAAGGCATACTGTACCTCTTTGTTTTTGCAGGCTACTAAGCAATCAGGAATCGTTTTCTTTGGTATATATTCGATTTGGTCTACTTTTGAGATCTCATTAATCTGAGCCAGCAAAGCTTGCACAGCTTGCTCTGTAAAGGTTCCACGGGGGCCAAGATAGGCAATTTTCACTTTTCTCTCCAACTCCTAAATTTTCTCTGATTCATGGCTAAATGTGCAGTCCATGTATGATAAATGATCACAATCCTGATTAGTATAGTTTATCGATTTTATCTATTTCTGAAAGGTTATTTTATATTTTATCATATTCAGTGAGAATACTCCCTCCTCAAAAGTGGAACTTTAGGTGGAGATGAACGCTTTTTAATTTTCAAAGCTTCGGTCGGTTGACCGGGGCTTTCATGACTTTTTAGTCAAAGCATTAACTTTGTACCAATCACCTATGACTGTGATTTGTAAATTATCTATAACTTTGCTCTTCATATTAATGCCTGGATTTAGTAAAATAATTCCATTTTGAGACAATTCATTTACTTTTGACCTTGAAAGGCCAAAGATTTCTGCTACTAGTTTATCTATTCTAAGACCAAAATCATATTTATAGCTAAGTCTAATAGTAACCTCGTTAGATAGTGAATCAAGCTTTTCTTTTCTCAACTCGTATCGTATATCTGTATTTACATCATTACATAGTTTTCTTAATTTGTTGATTTGAAAAGCATAGCACCAGATTGTCTCTTTATCATTATTCATAAACTTTTGAATTAACATAGAGTCAATTTTATTAATATTTACTCTCGATAAAATAGGGTAATTCCAGGTTCCCTCACAATGTTTACAGTTATAAATAAGCCAAATATCAACTATTTTTTGATTCGCATTCACCCTGAATTTCTCACTACAATAAAATTCTGTGTTCGTTTTACATTTACTACAATTTCGTTTTATATAAGGTGTTTCCTGAGCAATGATCTCATATGTGAATAAATGATTAAAACTCATACATTCGTTCCCCCTATTTATTCAGAGGAACGCAAAAAACGGTTGAATGGAGTATGATTTTCCATTAAAAAAGCGGAATACCTTATAGGTATCCCGCTGGAATTAAAACAACTGCTATCCTGCGTTCCTGTAATGGTTAAAAATAGGCACACTTCTCCCGTCATTGAACAATTGTGTTCAAAAAAGAAATGCTCTATTTATTTGCTAAACCATTACAAGTACGATGGCAAAATCGATTCCACCTTCCGTTTTCTCCTGTGTATTAGTATACCATAAACATGTTTTATATCAATAATTACCATTGATTTAATGATAATTCAGTGGTGAATTACTGTTAGCTATTCAATGTGAGCTCCAATTTGATCAACCATAAGCTGTTCAACCCTAACTACTTCTCCACTTTTTGATAAACTTTGTTCCATCTGTTGTTTGGCGTACGAAAGATCCGCTCCCCTGCCAAACAAACCTAACACTGTCGGTCCAGCTCCACTGATGACAAAGCCAAGAGCTTGGAGTTGTTCTCTCTTTTGGCATAGATCCTCAAATCCAGGAATTAAATGCTGTCGATAGGGTTGATGCAACCGATCATTAAGTCCTAGAATTACCCCTTGCTCGTTCTCTGTAAGCAAAGAACTTGTTAATAAACCATACCTACTCAAGTTAAATAAAGCATCCTGCTTGGAATAAGTAGAAGGCAACAGGTGTCGTGCCTTAGACGTCGAAAGCGTATAGGAAGGAATAGCAGCTAACCAGGTCCATTTCTCAGGAAATTTTAACGCATTATAATGGACTCGTCTTGCTTCCCAATCAATTGCACCTATAAAAAAGCCTCCAAAGATGGAGGCCCCTACATTATCTGGATGACCTTCCTCTTCTGCTGCTATCCAGAGCAATTGATCTTTGGATAACCCTCCTTTAAGCCACTCATTCATAGCAAATAATCCAGCTACATACGCTGCTGCACTGCTTCCTAGACCCCTGGTAAATGGGATATCTGATTGGACAATTACTTCAAGATTCGGTAGGGGTGCCCCGATTTCGGAGGCTACTCTCTTCATTGCTTTTAGAATTAGGTTTTCTTCTGGAACGAATGGAAAAGGTTTAATATCCCCGCCTTTGTCTGCCCACAGAAATTCCAGTTTGTCATTTTCTTCTAAAGTTAGCTCTGTGTATAGCTGAAAAGCAACTCCTATGGCATCGAAACCAGAGCCTAAATTAGCTGTGCTCGCAGGTACTCTCACTTTTACTTGCTTATCCCTTAAGAACTGTAGGGTATTTGCTTCAGCTGGCATCATGAGACACTCCATGATCTTGCATAAATCGTAGGATGTTTTCCTCTGTTAGATTAATAGGCTCTAGTTGCTCACTTAGCTGATTCATAGCAGCGTCTGGATCCTTCAGACCATTTCCTGTTAAAACAGCTACAACAGAAGCACCAAAAGGGATTTTACCTTGCTTTGAACGCTTTAGTAACCCGGCAATAGAAGCCGCAGAAGCCGGTTCACAGAACACACCTTCCTTCTCTGCTAATAAGTGATACGCTTCTCTAATTTCTTCATCTGAAACTTCATCTATAGAGCCTTTCGACTCATCTCTAGCTTGCACAGCTAGATTCCAGCTGGCCGGATTACCTATTCGGATGGCTGTAGCAAACGTTTCTGGATCTGAAATGACTTCATTGCGCACTATAGCAGCTGCTCCTTCTGCTTCAAAGCCCCACATTTTAGGCAAGGATGAACTTATTCCGTGTTTATGAGCATCTTTAAAGCCAAGCCAATACGCAGAAATGTTTCCTGCATTCCCTACGGGTAACGATACGATATCAGGCACCTTGCCTAACTGCTCTATAATTTCAAAAGCAGCTGTTTTTTGTCCCTCTAAACGATAAGGATTAATGGAATTTACAATTTCAATCGGGTATTTCTCACCAAGCTCCCGAACTAGCTCTAACGCTTTATCAAAATTACCTTCAATAGATATGATTTTGGCTCCATATTGAATAGCCTGAGCTAGTTTACCTATCGCTACATAACCATGAGGTATTATCACGAAGCATTGTAATCCAGCTCTTGCCGCATACGCGGCTGCAGATGCTGATGTATTTCCAGTTGACGCACATATGATAGCCCTTGCTCCGGCTTCCTTTGCTTTAGCTACGGCCATAACCATACCGCGATCCTTAAATGAGCCTGTTGGATTTAGACCTTCTAGCTTTAGATAAACATGAGTCGATAAAGCCTCAGATAAGTAGTTAGCGTATAGCAACGGTGTCTGGCCCTCTCCAAGTGTAAGCTTAGGAGTACGCTCAGTGACAGGAAGATATTTATTAAAATTCTCTAGTATACCAGCACCCATTAATTCTCCTCACCTTCCACAGCGTAATAGCTCACTATTTTAATTTCAGAACGATTGCTTTCTATATTCTTAACCCATGCCTCTAAATCCTTAAGTGAGATCGTATGAGTAATGGTTACAAGCTCTGCTTGCTGACCTGCTAAGGGCTTTTGAATCATTTTTGAAATGCTCATGTTATGATCAGCGAAGGCTTTCGTTACATCTGCTAGCATACCTGATCGGTCTTTCACAACTAATCGAATAAAATAGCGACGGTAAATTCTATTTTCTGGCTTTAGCTTTTTCTCACGATAAGGGGCGACCATTCCTCTTCCATTTACACCTAGGTTTAAGTTTTTTACAACCGTGACAAGATCGGAAACAACAGCTGTTGCCGTAGGAAGTTCACCAGCACCAGGACCGTAAAACATCGTTTCACCTACCGCTTCCCCATAGACATAAACGGCGTTAAAGACCCCATTTACATGAGCAAGTGGGTGAGATTTTGCCACAAAAGTTGGTTGAACAGATAATTCAATTTCCTCGTCTCTTCGGTCTGCTATTCCTAATAGCTTCATTTCATAGCCTAATTCCTTACCATATTGAATATCCTCTTGTGATACAGAAGAAATTCCTTTAACTTTCACTTCGTCTAAGGAAATGTCTGTATGAAAGCCTAATGTACCTAATATAGCTAGCTTCCTTGCGGCATCTAAGCCCTCCACATCAGAAGTAGGATCAGCTTCAGCATAGCCTAATTCCTGAGCCTGTTTTAGACAGAAGTCATATTCTAGCTTTTCCTTTGCCATTCTAGTTAGCATGTAATTGGTCGTTCCGTTTAGTATGCCTATCATCTTTGTAATCCGATCTGAGGCAAAGCCTTCCACTAACGCACGTAATATAGGAATTCCACCAGCAACACTTGCTTCATAAAAAAGATCACAGCCATTTTCACTTGCTAATGTTAGTAGTTCGCCTCCGTATAGAGCAATAAGATCCTTGTTCGCCGTTATAACATTCTTTTTGCTTTGGAGGGCTTTAGCAATATATGTTCTCGCTTCCTCAATACCACCCATTACTTCAATGACAATGGTTATGTTAGGATCATTTAAAATATCTCCATAATCAGTGGTTAACAGCTCTGGACTAATGGCCACACTTCTTTCTTTATCCATCGATTTAATTAGTATTTTTTCAACTTTAATATCACAGCCCGTTTGGTGCTTCAAATCTTCCTGATGCTGCTCGATGATTCGATAAACACCGGTTCCTACGGTTCCTAGCCCTAATAGTCCAGCTTTAATAGCCTCTGTCTTGCTTTTCAGGCTGTTTGTTATTGAAGCTTGATCCTTATTATTCCCCTTCTCTTCTACATTTTCTTTTCTAGCATAGGTTTGCTTCATAATCGATTTCTCCCATCCTATAGCTTTTTTTATTATCCTTCTCTATTTTCTTGAGCGATGATCGTTACCTTTTGGACTCCGTCAATTTGGGATAATTCTTTGGTAAGCTGTGTAGCTGTTAGAGACATCTGTGCCGTTTCAATACTTAATACAACATTAGCCAAGCCCTGTAGTGGGATAGACTGATTGATTGTTAATACATTTCCACGGTTCGCCGCAATATGACTGAGCATTTTAGACAATACACCAGATCTGTGATCTAGATTCAACGAAACAGTAATAATTTTCTGTTTCATTACAGCATTAAACGGGTGGATGGCATCTTTATATTTGTAATAGGCACTACGACTCAAACCAACCTGCTCTACAGCCTGCTGAATCGTTTCAGCTTCTCCTCGATCCAATAATCTTTTTGCCTCAATTGTTTTCTGTATGGATTCTGGTAAAATATCAGCTCGAATCAAGTAGTAGGTTTCTTTATTATTTTCCATTTTATTTGTGTCCTCCTAAAGCAAACAGTTGTCATTTATTAATGGACATTATACCAACTAACCCCTCAATAAGACAATGTTTTTTCTAATCATTTTCCATTGCAGAAGGACATAAATAGCACTTAAACGGCCTATATAGCCACATTACTCGGAATAAAGATGGAGTGAAGGTTATCAATAACAGTGTGAATATCACTTCCCGCTATATAATAGGACACACTATAGGGGCTGCATTCTTTTCTTTTAATGTGCAATTTCTGTTCTCCTAAGTATTGTTCTATCATTTGATCTATAGCTAAAGCGTTCATCTCCATACGAATAAATGATAGCTTAAAAAGCTTCCCCTCTACAGCGTGATAAGTTAATCCAATGACCCCTTTATTAAGATTAATTCCGGAACTCTGTCCTATTAATGTGCCCTCAGATTTTTCAAAGCTTGACCTAACTAGCACAGGCAGCTGGTGACTTTTCGCCCATTGAACAGCTCTTGGATGAATCACTTGGGCACCTAATTGGGCATACTCAAGCATTTGTTCATATTCAATTTGTTTGATAAGGCGAGCTTTTGAAACCAGTTGCGGATCAGCTGTATACACACCTTGAACGTCCGTATAGATTTCACAACGTTCAGCGTGTAAAAGAGAGCCCAAAGCAACAGCAGTGATATCTGATCCACCGCGGCCTAGAGTGGTTATACTCCCATCAATCGTTACTCCCTGAAAGCCAGCAACTACTACAACCTTACTCTGGTTAAGCCAATGGAATATCCTCTCTTTTTGTAGCTCAACAATTTCAGCATGTCCGTGCTTATCCGTGGTTACAATACCCGCCTGCTGTCCTGTCAAACCAATCGCTTGAACGCCTATTTCTTGTAAAGCAATAGTCAGTAACGCTGTACTTAGTTGTTCACCAGTACTGAGCAGTAAATCATAGGCTTTTTGCTGGGGACAGGTCGTTATCTCTTTAGCCATGACTTCGAGTGAGTCCGTGGAATGCCCCATCGCGGAAACGACAACAACAATTTGATCACCGACTTCCTGTTGCTGTTTAATCAAATGAGCAACGTGCTTTATTCGTTCAATTGTTCCAACGGATGTCCCTCCAAATTTTTGAACGATCAATGCCATACTTTTCTCTCCTATCCAACGTTCAAGTTTTCTTTTACCCACCTCATTGGTCCTCTTGAAGAATACAAATGTTTTTATATAATGGACATTATATCAAGGGTTATGTCTTGTTACAATACTTTTTTTAAATCGTTAGACTTCTTTAGAAGTTTATAATCATTCAAAAAATTTAGTTATTGTGTTAAAGGCAATGTTATGCTACGATATAGAAAATTTAAAGGCACTGAAACTTTCGGGTTCAACCTCGCAGATTGCAGGGGTTGAGCTTTTTTTGTGCTTTTTGACCTTAAAAGGAGGATTCAAACTTATGATTATGCTCGAAGCTGTGTATCACCGTATTGGACAGAACTGGTCCTACGCTTACAGTAGTAAGACATTGCACATTCGCATCCGCACTAAGCGGGGCAACGTATCACGTATCGAACTTATCTGTGGCGATAAGTATAGCTGGGATAAATTCAATGAAGTCATTGAAATGGATCTCTTATCTTCAGACGGTTTATTCGATTATTGGCAAGCTGCCGTTCAGCCCGCTTTCCGCAGGCTTGTCTATTATTTTGTCCTCTATTCAGATCATGTCGAGCCTGTCTATTATTTAGAAAAAGGCTTCTACAATGATCCGCCAACAGTCACATATGAAGGGCTGTTTGATTTTCCCTTTCTTAATTCAGAGGATGTGCACATGCCACCTGAATGGGTCAAGGATACTGTTTTCTATCAAATATTCCCCGAACGTTTTGCTAATGGCGATCTGTCCAATGATCCAGAAAATACACTTGAATGGGGCGGTACACCGAGTCCAAGTAACTTTTTCGGTGGCGATCTGCAAGGTATAATGGATCATCTTGATTACTTGAGCGAGCTAGGGATCAACGCGATTTACTTTAATCCACTATTTGCTGCTACAACCAATCACAAATATGACACTATGGATTATTTTAACGTGGACCCTCATTTTGGGACTAATGAAAAGCTGAAGGAGCTTATCATTGCTTGTCATGCTAGAGGTATTCGTGTGTTACTTGATGGAGTGTTTAACCATTGTGGTCATACATTTCCTCCATTTGTTGATGTGTTAGCCAATGGACAAAGCTCTCGCTATGCTGATTGGTTCCATGTACACAAATGGCCACTGGAGGTTGTTAATGGAACACCAACCTATGATACGTTTGGCTTTGAACCCATTATGCCCAAGCTTAATACTGGAAATGATGAGGTTAAGGAGTACTTGATAAGCGTTGGACGCTATTGGATTGAAGAGATAGGTATCGACGGATGGCGTTTGGATGTAGCCAATGAGGTTGATCATCAATTCTGGAGAGAGTTCCGCCGTGAGATAAAGAAATCTAACCCTTCAGCGTATATTCTTGGTGAAATCATGCATGATTCGATGCCTTGGCTTCAAGGAGATCAGTTCGACGCTGTAATGAACTATCCGTTTACCAACATTCTGCTTAATTTCTTTGCCCATAGACGGACGAATGCAAACCAATTTGCCCAAGCGATTAATACCCAACTTGTCAGTTACCCACAGCAAATCACAGAAGTATCGTTCAACCTACTCGGTAGCCACGACACGGTGAGGCTGTTAACCCTGTGCGGTGGGAATGTCCAGCGTATGAAACTGGCCACATTATTTCAACTGACTTTTCAAGGTACTCCATGCATCTATTACGGAGATGAAATTGGTCTAATTGGTCAGCATGATCCCGATAATCGTAAATGTATGGAATGGGATACAAGAAAGCAAAACTTGGATTTATTTGCTTTCTTCCGTCAGATGATTAACTTACGTAAATCCCATGCAGCATTGCGTGGAAGTGGTCTGAAATTTCTACCTCTTCCAGAGCACACGCAGATCCTTGCCTATGAACGTTGGGATGATAGGGATAGGTTTCTCTTTGTCCTCAATAATGAGGATGCCTCAGTGTCTATCGTTATACCCGCTTTGCAGCCTTCCAAATGGCGTAGCGTGGAAAGCCCTGCAACTATTCATTTCATAGATGGAGAAGTGCACATGTCTCTGCCTCCTTATGGCTATGCTATCCTGCATACTCATGAAGAAGATTACAGAGCTTAAGTTATCTACAAGGCAAAACTTAGTAGATCAATATTATCTTGCTACAAAGTTTAATGTCTAATGAGGTAGTTATTAGCAAGGAGCTGACTCTTACTTGTAAGAGTCAGCTCTTTGGTAGTACTGTAAGTTTTAATGAAGGGAAAGGGTAAGCTTATTTCACTGTTCATATAAATGACAGGCAACATAATGGTTCTCTTTAGCTTTTTGCCAAACTGGTTTCTCTTTCGCACAAACATCCATAGCTTGAGGACAGCGCGTACGGAACACACAGCCACTTGGAGGGTGAATAGGACTAGGAACCTCCCCTTCTAAAATAATTCTCTTTCTAGTTTGCTCCGTAGCAGGATCAGGAACTGGTATAGCCGTTAGTAGAGCCTGTGTGTATGGATGTAGAGGTTCAGAGTAAAGCTCTTCACTGGGTGACAATTCAACAAGGTTTCCTAAGTACATCACTCCGATTCGATCGCTTATATGCTTAACCATAGCTAAGTCGTGAGCAATGAAAAGATACGTTAAATTCTTTTCCTTCTGTAATCGTTTAAGTAGATTGACAACCTGTGCTTGCACGGATACATCTAGTGCAGATATCGGTTCATCTGCAATAATAAAATCAGGATCAACGGCTAGGGCTCTAGCTATACCAATTCTTTGTCTCTGTCCTCCACTAAATTCATGAGGATAGCGATTAGCATGCTCCCGACTTAACCCTACAGTTTCTAGTAACTCATACACCTTATTAATCCTGTCTTTTTGCGACAACAGTCCATGGATATCTAAGCCTTCAGCTATGAGGTCAGCAACGGTCATCCTTGGGTTTAGCGAAGCATACGGATCCTGAAAGATCATTTGAACACTACGGTTAAACCGTCTCATCTCTTTTTTCTTTAAGCTATGCACTTTTTTACTCTGATAAAGAACTTCACCACCACTAGCTTCATAAAGCCTAATCATGGTTCGGCCTGTCGTGGATTTCCCACACCCTGACTCTCCAACTAGACCGAATGTCTCTCCCTCATAAATGTCGAAAGAGACATCGTCCACTGCCTTTAGTATCTGACCCTTGCCCATATCAAAATGCTTTTTCAAATTTTTAATTTCAACCAGTTTGTTTGGCATACATCTGTCACCTCCATATCCAGTCTCTTCGATCCTTAATTAGCGTTCCTCAATGGACTATTCCCAGAATCTCCTTGCGACACAAAGCTCTTTCTCATAAAGTGTACCTGCTAGAGGAATAATTTCGATCGTTTTCCCTGTCTTTGGTGAGTGGAGCATCTGACCTTCTTCCACATATATACCTACATGATGAACAGCCCCTTTACCTTCCTCGTAAGCAAAGAAAAGCAAATCTCCTGTTTCTAGTTGTTCCAGGTCGACCTGTTTGCCAGCCTTCGCTTGATCTGAAGCGTCTCTCGGTATGGTAGTCCCTAGTGCTTGATGCATACTGTACACAAAGCCAGAACAATCATAGCCGAAGGAAGATACGCCTCCCCATAGATAAGGTAATCCTAAAAATTGTTTCCCAATTCCGACCAAAAGCTGACCATTATGGGCATTTTCGTTTGCTACCAATCCGTCGGATCTAAACAGCTCGATGAATTGAGAACTCTCTTTTCTCCCCATTACGGTGCTACTTATAACTCTATGTACCTCTTCTTTTTTAATGTGCTGGATTCCATCCAAGGTCCGTACATAAACCCACTCTGTATCTTCCTTTATATAAGGCAGCCTTGTTTGAAAGCTCAGCTCCATGCTCTTCTCTGACTTCTGTAGACCTGATGAATCCTCTCCTAGATATATGGTCGCTTGCTTTGATTTAACCTGGATAAAAGACTCGGCAAATTCAACATCTATATTTATATCGTTTGACTCGCTGAGCTGTTTTTTTGGAATCCACCCTGGATATCCCTTTTTTTGTTTTTTGGAGGGTTGACCTGGTACCCACACATGAGCCCATTCCTCTTTCTCTTCTGTAACAATAACCTTTTGTCCATAAAGAACCTGAGATTGTATGATATTTCGCTCACATAATTCTAGTCTATCAGCTGTTGTCATTGTACCTAACCATGCCTCAATGTCTACTGGAGACTGTAAGTTTAATTGATCTATTGACCTAGGACGCTTCGGATCCGTCCATACCGTGGCAACCGAAACATTGACAAACATCGTTTTCAATCCTTTTTCCTGTTTACTTTGATCCAAATAAATCTCTCCTTTTCCTGCTGTCTAGAGTGTTCGCTAGAGTTGCTGCTATAGAGTAGCTTATTAAGGAACAAGGGGGAAGCCCCCTTGTTTGTCTTATTCCATATCAGCCCACTTAAGCTCCAGATAACCAACTGGATGACGAACAATACCTTTTACATCATCTGCCTGAAGATAAATGGTATTGTAAAAGTATAGAGGAATAATCGGTGATTCTTCAAATAAAATACTTTCCGCCCGGTGTAAGAGCTCAAATCTTCTTGCATCATCCGCTTCTTGGTAGGCTTCTGCAATTAATGAGTCATATTCCGCATGACTCCAACCTGTTCTGTTCATCGAGCTTCCTGTGATAAAACTCTCTAGGAAGTTAATCGGATCGCCAAAATCGGGGATAAAGGAAGAACGGGAGAATTGCAGCTCCAGCGCTCTTTGTGCAGCAAGGAACACTGCTCCCTCTTGACTGGTTAGGTTAACCTCTACACCTAGGTTTTGACGCAGCATCTCTTGTAAGGCTTGAGCGATACGATGATTAATATCTGTGTTATTGTATGATAAGGTGATTTCGGGTAAAGCCGTATAGCCTTCTTCAGCCATTCCCTGCTCTAGGAGTTGCTTTGCTTCCTCTAAATTAAAGCTAATTAGATCTCCACCCTTTTCTCTAAAATCGTCTCCCTGAGCATCAGTAAATCCGTAGGATACAAATGCCGTAGCTGCCCTCTGCTGTCCTTTTATGACGTAATCAATGATTTGCTGTCGATCAACGGCCATACTAAATGCTCGACGAATATTTACGTTCTGGAATGGCTCCTCTGTTACATTGAAACGGAAAAACATCGTTCCCGAGCTATCCTCTACATTAACCTCCCCGTTCGCAAACAACTGCTCACTTAAGTCAGCTGGGACATCGGAAGTATGCAACTCGCCGCTTGTATACATTTGATACGATGTATTAGAGTCATTGACCATTTTCCACACAACCTGATCTAGCTTCACTTGGTTTGTATCCCAATAATGCTCGTTCTTCTCAATAATGATTTGACTATCTTTATCCCACTGAGTTAGCTTAAATGGCCCATTTGAATGGATCGTTGATGCTTCAGCATGCCAGTTCTCATTTCCCTCTACCGTTTCTTTGTGGACTGGGAAGAAAGGAGGATTCGTTATAACATTTAGGAAATAGGATTGGGGGCTAGTTAGAGTGACCTCTAGTGTCTTGTCATCCAAAGCTGTAACCATTACGTCATCTACCGTACCCTCACCACTATTAAAGCCTTCCGCTCCTTCAATTAAATTAGCTAAAAACGCAGCTGGAGAGGCCGTCTCTGGGTCAATAAATCTTTTCCAGGCAAATTCAAAATCATGGGCTGTGACTGGATCACCGTTCGACCAATTTGCGTTTTCTCTGATGTAAAAGGTATAGACCCTTCCATCCTCAGAGATATCCCAATCCTCTGCAATCCCTGCCTCTGGAGTATGATCAGCACCTAATCTTGTTAGACCCTCCATGAAATTATTAATTAAATTGTAGGAAGCCGCATCAAATCCAATAGGTGGATCAAGAGAAGTAGGCTCTCTACCGTTGTTTAAAAGTAATACTTTAGGTTCTGTTGAAGGCTCTTGCTCTTGCCCCGTTTCATTCTGTCCTTCATTTGGATTCTCTTCCGTGCTTGCATCATCTGATGAGCAAGCGGCTACAACCAAAGCGAAAATAAGTAGAAGCAGCAAAAACCCTAATTGTCGTTTCTTCATTTTAATCTCTCCCCTTTGAGATATTTTGTATAGTTCAACTATAGAACTTTCGTTCTATAAGTTGGAAACTCTGTTCCTTTTGCTCGATCATCCTGTAACCAACAAGCCACATGATGATGCTCATGGACCGTTGTAAGCGGTGGCTCAGCATGTACACATACCTCTAAAGCATATTCACAGCGTTGGGCGAATGGACAGCCCTGTGGTGGGGCAAAGAGGTCAGGCGGCGAACCGGGAATAGGAACCAGAGGACGACTTTTATCCTCGTCTAATTTAGGAACGGAAGCTAGAAGTCCTCTCGTGTATGGGTGCTGGGGATGACCAAAGATATCCTGGACAAGCCCCGCCTCCATCACCTTCCCTGCATACATGACGTTTACTCGATTAGCAATGGAAGCAACAACTCCTAGGTCATGAGTAATGAGAATAATAGCGATGCCCGTTTTGATTTGGATTTCTTTGAAGAGCTCAATAATTTGGGCCTGAATCGTTACATCTAACGCCGTTGTTGGCTCATCCGCAATTAAAATAGAGGGGTTACACGCTAACGCCATGGCAATCATTATTCTTTGTCTCATTCCTCCACTAAATTGATGTGGATATTGCTTTAGTCTTTCTTTTGGGTTGGCTATTCCAACAAGCTTTAGTAGCTCTATGGATAGTTTATTTGCATCTGTAGAGCTGATTTTCTGGTGCTTGATCATACTCTCAGAAATTTGCTTTCCAATCGTGATCGTTGGGTTTAAGGAGGTCATTGGATCCTGAAAAATCATAGCTATTTCTGCTCCACGTACTCGGCGCATTTGTTTTTCAGAAAGGGCCGTTAAATCTTTATTTCTGTACGTAATCATGCCTGATTTAATTCTTCCTGCTGGCTCAGTAATAAGACGCATGATCGTTTGAGCAGTCACACTTTTTCCACAGCCTGACTCTCCTACGATGGCTAAGGTTTCCCCTTCGTGAAGCTCAAGACTTACACCTCTGACCGCTTGGACCTCTCCTCCGTACGTCGTGAAGCTTACGTGGAGGTTTTGCACATCAAGTATTTTATTCATCCTTTACCTCCTTAGCCTTGGATCTAGTGCATCCCTTAATCCATCTCCTAGAACGTTAAAAGCAAACATCGTCAGTGAGATGAAAAAGGCAGGAAAAAATAATCGCCACCAATGCCCTGAAATAATCGTGGATAAACCGTCATTCGCCATCACTCCCCAGCTAGCTATAGGAGCTTGGACCCCCAGGCCTAAAAAGCTCAGAAAAGCTTCAGCAAATATAGCACTTGGCACAGTTAACGTCATTTGGACGATAATCGGTCCCATCGTATTAGGCAGTAAATGCTTTCTAATAATCCATGGAGTACCACCGCCTAGCGTTCGTGAAGCTAGAACGTATTCATAATTTTTAAGCTGTAGCACCTGTCCTCGAACAATTCTGGCCATCCCAATCCAGCCGGTTGCTGTAAGAGCAACAATGATGGTAAATAAGCCTGGTCCCATCACCACCATGAGCAGAATAACCACTAACAAATAGGGAAGACCATAAAGGATTTCTACAATTCGCATCATCACATTGTCTGTTCGACCACCACGATAGCCTGAAATTCCTCCATAAATGATCCCAATAATAAAATCAATAATGGCAGCGGTTAGACCAATAAATAGAGAAATTCTAGCTCCATACCATGTTCTTGCAAACATATCTCTCCCTAACTCATCCGTTCCGAACCAATGCTCCTCTGATGGAGGCTGATTCGCATTTAACAGACTTTGATCTGAATAGCTATAAGGGACAAGCAAGGGGCCAGCCAGAGCCATAACAGCTAGAAGAATAATAATAACTAAGCCCAATAACGCCAATTTATTTTTAGTAAGTCTTTGCCAAGCGTCCTGCCAGTATGAAAGCTTGGGTCTGACAATGGCTTCAGCATACTTTTTGTCTTTCTCTAAGGGAACAAATAATTCATCAGGTACATTCACTGCTTACTCCCCCTTCTTGTGCAACTTGATACGCGGATCTATCAAGCCATAAGCGATATCAACTAGAAACATCATAATAATCAGGAGTGTGCTATAAAAAAGAGTAGTGCCCATAATCACTGGATAATCCCTGTTGTTAATTCCATCTACAAAATACTTCCCCATACCTGGAATAGCAAATATCTTTTCTACCACAAAGCTTCCCGTTAATACCCCTGCAATTAGTGTTCCTAAAATCGTGATAACTGGAAGGAGTGCATTTCTAAGAGCATGCTTAACTACAATAGTAAAAGGGGAGAGTCCCTTGGCCTTAGCCGTTCGTATATAGTCCTGAGTTAGGACCTCTAGCATATTTGATCTAGTTAAACGAGCGATGACCGCTAATGGTCCTGAAGACAAGGCCAGTGCTGGTAATACGGTATGCTTCCACGTCCCCCAAGTGGCTACCGGGAGAAGCCCCCAGTCCACAGCAATGTACTTAATGAACAAAGTGGATAAAATGAAATTTGGAATAGATAGTCCGATAACAGCTAGGATCATAGCCAAATGATCGATCAAGCCGTTATGCTTTAACGCAGCTAGGACACCAATCGTAATTCCTGAAAAAACAGCAATTATAAGCGTAATAATTCCTAATTGAAACGAGACTGGAAATCCCCTTCCTATCATATTATTGACAGTATCGGAGCTATAGGAAATAGAAGGACCTAGATCAAGAGTTACCAAGCTTTTTAAATATGTAAAATACTGTACAATCAAAGGTTTATCTAGATTGTAATGAGCCTCCAGATTTCGAGTTACCGTTTCATTGGTCGTACGTTCCTTGTCAAAGGGAGAACCAGGAATTGCATGCATTAAGCTAAAGGTTAAAGTAATAATGACCCACAAGGTAATAAGCATGGCTACAAAACGCTTACCTATGTATGAGAGCAAAATATATCCCTACTTTCTAATAGAGGTGTAACAAAGAAAGGAATAGGTACCTTAGCAAAAGGTTGTCTTCATAGCTAATTCAGTCATAACAATCATCGCTTTGTAGGCTTCCAGAATATCCTTAGCCTTATAGCTAACTGTCGTACCCCCTTCTTCAAGAATGGTTCCTGGCATTAAGCTTGCCCACTCAGCTTGACCATGATTGACGAATTCTATTTTCAAAATAGGTTTCTGAGGTGGAATTAAGGGCTTTACTTGCGTTTGATTATGTATGGCTGCCGAAGTACGTTGTCTAAGTAATTCCCCGCTTTTTTGAGGTGTAAGACTAAGGGCCGATGTTCGAGAAACGTAGCTTTTAACGGCTGCTGTTGTCACTCCCGGAATTAATGCCTCTGCCTCTAAAGCAGCTTGATCATCTCCAGCTACTAATAGTACAGGGACATTATAGTAACCTGCGACAAACGCATTAAATCCTAGCTCACCAATGGTTACATCATTGATATACATGTTTTTCACACCAAAAATCATCGTATGACTTAAAACACCTTTCATCGAAGCACGGGCATGATACCCTGCGAAAATGGCTCCGTCAAAGCTATTATCTAGCCCTTGTACCATCGAGTAAGGCTTAACATCTCCAATAATCAGCTGTGCTTCGGGATGTAGCTTTTCAATTAAGAGATTGTTCATCTTTGAATGACTGTCATTCACCACAACCTCTTTGTAACCTAATCCAAAAACTGTTTCAATAATATGATTGACTTCCTGTGTCATCAGTTCTTGACCACGCCTATAATTTCTTTGAGCGGAATCAACAAATGTAGGATCATTTAAGCCTGTAATTCCTTCCATATCCACGGATATAAACATCTTCATCCAGCTTGTACCCCCTAAGGCAAAGTATAAATATCCATATAGAGAAATAAAACAAAATACTGAAAATATTCAATTAACTATTTACATAGTATAACATTTATTTTTAAATTTTCAAAATAATATTAAAATATATTTTCAAAATTTACGGTAAGATTATCTTACTAATCTTGTCTTATTCTATTGAAGTGTATGACTGAAGCAATGAAATTATTTCAACTATTGCTTTGAATAGTAGCCAAGGGATTTTCCCACTAGCGAGCTACCATGACCAGTTATATGCTTTATCCATAGTAGACAAACAAAAAGCTAACTCCAGAAATGAGTTAGCTTATCTGTTTAAAAAAGTATATATTTCTTTTATTCCTGAAACTCGAATTCAAAATTAAGGATTCTAACCGTATCCCCATCCTTGGCTCCTCGTTCTCTTAACGCATCATCTACTCCCATGTAGCGTAAGGTTCGAGCAAATTTAAGGGCCGATTCTTCAAATTGAAATTTGGTCATTTTCATTAAGCGCTCTACTTTTTCTCCTTCAACAACAAAAACTTCATTGTCCTTATACACTCTAAAACCAGGATCTTCTGCTTCAAAGCGGTAAGTGACATGTTCTTCATCCTCATCCACTTCTCCAGATTGAATAAGCTCATAAGTATTCTGCGGAATCTCGTCAAGCAGATCAGCAACAGCATAAATCAATTCCTGTGTTCCTTCTCTCGTCACCGCTGATATTGGAAAAATAGGTACATCCTGAACCTTGCTCTTGAATTCAGCAAGTAATTCATCAGCCTGAGGCAGATCCATTTTGTTTGCTACAATGATCTGTGGGCGTTCTTCCAGCTTATAATTATACATTTTGAGTTCATCGTTAATCTGGACAAAATCCTCATACGGATCTCTTCCTTCAGATCCAGACATGTCTAATACATGAACAATGATCCTAGTTCGCTCAATATGTCTAAGGAATTGGTGACCTAGCCCAACTCCCTCATGAGCTCCCTTGATCAGTCCAGGTAAGTCTGCGATGACAAAGCTTCGCATATCCCCAACATCTACCACTCCTAGGTTGGGAGTTAAAGTAGTAAAATGGTACTCAGCAATTTTAGGCTTAGCAGCGGAAACGACTGAAAGTAATGTTGATTTTCCGACACTCGGAAAGCCTACAAGTCCTACATCAGCCAAAACCTTAAGCTCTAAAGTGATCTTACGCTCTTGACCAGGCTCTCCGTTTTCGGCAACATATGGAGCAGGATTTTTAGGAGTAGCAAAGCGACAATTCCCTCGTCCTCCTCGTCCTCCTTTAGCGATAAGAGCTCGCTGTCCTTGTTCTACTAGATCAGCGACTACTTCTCCTGTTTCCTCATCCAGTACGGTTGTTCCAGGTGGTACCCGAACCACCATTTCCTCAGCATTTTGACCATGCTGTCTTTTGGTACGTCCATTTTCTCCTCGCGGTGCTTTAAAATGCTTTTGATATCTAAAGTCCATTAATGTCCTTAGACCTTCATCCACCACAAAGATAATATCTGATCCTGATCCACCATCCCCACCTGCCGGCCCACCGTCAGGCACATACTTTTCTCGACGAAAAG
This sequence comes from Bacillus horti, assembly GCF_030813115.1. NCBI lineage: Bacteria > Bacillati > Bacillota > Bacilli > Caryophanales > Bacillaceae > Caldalkalibacillus > Caldalkalibacillus horti. Next base: position 188,027 of record NZ_JAUSTY010000001.1, read on the forward strand.
CAACCATTCCATCTCCACCGTCACCAGCTTTAACAAATATACTGACCTTATCTACAAACATTTCTATCCACCTCAATTTCTAAGGAGAAAGCTCTAGGATGATTTCCTTTTCTGAGCATTCTACAATCATCAGGCTACCTTTTTCGAGCCTTATTTTTTCTTTTATTTTACTCAAAGCTACTTTGCCCGATTCCTCGTCCCATATTCCTTCAAACTCCATTCTTAGCTTCAAGCAATCCTGGCCAACAGCAAAAATATAAAAAAGTTGATTTTCCTCATAGGGATCAACTCTTTCTTCTATCATACCCGTTATTTCTCTAATCCACATATGTAAATGTGGATATTTACTTGCAATAGAGACGTTATACAGCATTTCTTGTTCATGAACAACCTCGACCTCAATGCGTATTGACCTCTGGTTTCGCCAATTATATGTTAGCAGATAAAAAGCTAACTCAGGATCATCTAGCTCACATAGCTTTGCTTCATTCTGGGCACTCGATATAATCTGATCCATATAACGCTGAGCGTCCTGTATTTTATCCATAGATAGATATGCTTTCATCAATTGCATATGATTCATCCAGTCATGACGGTAATGCCTTAAGTATTCCAATAGATCCTTTTTATCTGTTTTCAATGCACATTCCCCCAAATGGCATTTTCTTCATTCATTATATCCTAGTCCTTGAAGGATGTAAAAACAAAAAAGGCCTATGTCACTATAAAGCGCATAAGCCTTTTTATTTTGCTTCTCATTAAGCTTTTATTATGCAGGGTATACACTAACTTTTTTACGGTCACGTCCAAGACGCTCGAAACGTACAACACCTTCTACTTTGGAGAAAAGTGTGTCATCTCCACCGATACCTACATTTGTTCCAGGGTAGATTTTCGTACCACGTTGGCGAACTAAAATGCTACCAGCAGTAACCGTTTGACCATCTCCGCGCTTAACACCTAGACGCTTAGAGATTGAGTCACGTCCGTTCTTAGTACTACCTACTCCTTTTTTCTGAGCGAAAAACTGTAAGTTCATTTTAAGCATGCTGTTCACCTCCTGTCCGTTTCTTGTTTCAATATACGTATATATGATTTGTACTCTTCCGTAGTCGCAATGGATTCTATGGAAACAATCATAGCTTCTAGAAGTAGCTGGACTTTCTCCTGCAGAGCGTCCTCCATATCGGAAGGAACACTGCAGTGTAAAAATCCTCCTTCTTCTTCCATCTCTACGTCCAAGACAATGTTTAGTAAATGCTCAATGGCGTTAACTGTCCCAAACGAAATACCAGATACTGCTGCACAGACAATATCCTTTCCAGCCTCAGCGTAGTCCGCATGTCCTGATAGGATAAAGGAAGCAATCTGTTTCGTCTCGGTGTCACGCTCAATTGTTAATTCAATCATCAGCTCACCTACTAAGCTTTGATCTCATCAACTACAACCTTTGTGTATGGTTGACGATGACCTTGCTTACGACGGTAGTTCTTTTTCGCTTTATACTTGAAAACGATAATTTTGCTACCTTTACCGTGACGCTCTACTTTAGCTGTAACTGTTGCTCCTGCAACAGTCGGCGCTCCTACAACAACCTCACCGTCTTTGTTAACTAACACAACACGATCAAATTGAACAGTTTCACCTGCTTCGGCATGTAGCTTCTCAATGTATAGCTCTGTACCTTTTTCAACTTTGTACTGCTTACCACCAGTTTCAATAATTGCGAACATACTTGGCACCTCCTTCTATACTCAGACTCGCCAAAACAAGGTGGATCTAAGATCACTTATAACCCTGACTGCGCGGTTACAGCATGCTCAGATGACCAAGCACACTAAAAAACTAACATAGTAAAGAGTATCATACCACAGGCATAGCTGTCAACTTATTCAAGCGTTTTTTCGCTTCACTAGCCTGCCCTTGGTAAAGAATCTTGTAGCTCTCAAGATGCAGACTCTTATTTCCATATACTAGAATTTGAAATCCACAACGTTCCTGTAGCTCCTTAAGTCCTTTCTTGTGAGCTCCCTCAAGCTCCCTTTGGAGTTCAGGGTGTACCTCGATTAGCACAGCTTCGCTATCCGATTGCCGATACTCTAACAGCATTCGTTCAATTTGTCCAGCTAAAGACTCCTTTGAACGGGTAAAGCCTTTACCTTCACAATACGTACAAGGCTCTGTCATAACCTCTAATAGGCTCTGTCTTACTTTTTTTCTAGTTAACTCGACCAGCCCCAAAGAGGTTAAACCTACAACTGTTGTTTTTGTTCGATCTCTTTTCACCGCATGCTCTAAAACGCTGAGAACATGCTGCTGATTTTTAGGTTCAATCATATCGATAAAGTCAATGATGACAATACCGCCTATATCTCTCAAGCGCAACTGCCTAGCAATTTCAGTTGCTGCCTCTAAATTAGTGCGTAAGACGGTCTCTTCTAAGCTTTGTTGTCCTACAAATTTTCCAGTATTCACATCAATCACAGTAAGAGCTTCCGTTTGATCAAAAATCATATATCCTCCACTTTTGAGCCACACTCTCTTCCTAATGGCTTTTTCAATTTCAGAGGTTAGCTGAAAATAATCAAACATATCTTGATTTTGATCATACAGCTTCACTTTCTTCTGAAGCTCTGGGTAGCGATGTAGCGCCTGCTTTAAGCGCCTATAGTGGATAGGGCTGTCTATGTAGCATTCCGTCAGGTCAGATGACATATAATCACGGACAAGCTTTGGAATAATATCTGCCTCATGGTAAATGAGTTCCTTCTCCTCTACTGTCTTAGCATGCTCTTGAATATCAAGCCAGCGCTGTCTGAGCTGCCGCATATCAAAGGCAAGCTCATGTTCATCCACACCCTCGCATACAGTACGAATAATCAATCCTTCGTTTCCTTCTACCAAGTCTTGTCCTATTTCTTTCAGACGTTCACGCTCTAGCTCCTCTTCGATCTGACGAGAAACTCCTATATGCCCACCATAGGGAAGGTAGACTAAATAACGACCTGGTAGTGTCATGTTCGTGGTCACCTTTGCTCCTTTATGACCTACAGCCTCCTTATGAACCTGAACAAGGAGTGTTTCTCCTCTTGAAACCAAGCTTTGAATGGCCGGTTGAGGGGATGATTCTGTTTTCATAACTTGTGAGCTAGATCGTGCATTTTTGCTGGGAACAATTTCATCAACGTACAGAAACGCATTTTTTTCCAGTCCTATATCAACAAATGCTGCCTGCATCCCCGGCAACACATTCTCAACTTTACCTTTATAAATATTACCGATCATCCTCTGTTTAGGAGGACGCTCTACAAAGTACTCAATGGGCTTGTTATCGTCATCAAGTAATACAACACGGGTCTCACGTGAAAAACAGTGGATGAATAGTCTCTTTCCCAAGTTTCTACCACCTCTTCATCAAGTAAAATGAGATCTACCTATTTCCTTCATTTTACCCTAAAACATCCCCTACTGCACGGTGAATCCATTTACGCTCGAAATAATACTGAAGCAGCTCATCCTCATCCAGCATATGAATCAGCATCCCTCGCTGATTGGTAACATAAAAATAGTGTTTCTTATGTTTAAAAAGCCTCTCCACGGATTCCTTAACCGTATCCTGTGAACGAATAATTAGAGGCTGAGCTTTTCGTTGATGACTAAGTCCGGATATACTTGAGTCAGCATTCCGTGTCTTTTGATTCTCCCCTTTTCTGTGATATCTAGATAACAAAAATCGAAGATATTGATAGGGAGACTGACGGAATTCTAAAAACAGTGAAATAAGCAAAAAGACGGCTACTGACCATAAATAAAAATACACAGGGAAAAGTAGAGCTGTCATAAGGATATAGCCAATGAGCGCAATAGAGCTTACAAATAAAGAGACTTGGATAGCTCGTTTATAGGGGAAAAAAAGACTTAAAAGTAGCTGTACAAGCTTCCCTCCATCTAATGGCCATATAGGAAGCAAATTAAAGAGTAGTATAATTAAATTATATTCAATAAAAAGCAGACAAAATTCTGTACTCCAAAGCTTTAGTGTCCAAAATAGGCAGGCGATCCCGATCATCATCATATTCATCAACGGACCAGCTAATAGGACGAGCAGCTCTTCCTTAAAGGGTTTATTTCCATGCTCCTCAACAACGGCAACACCACCAAAAGGGAGCAATTCTATTTTCTTAATTCTCCAGCCATACGTATAGGCTACACCAGCATGTCCACATTCATGGACCAAGACAATAGCGAATAGCAAGAGCACATCATAAATAAAACCGTGCAAAAAGGCAAGAAGTATCACAAAGAAGAATAGAGGATGGATAGATAATTTAATCAAAAGGAATCACTTCCACAGGATCGACAAACTCTCTATCTTTCCTTAAAGCAAAGTAAAATACACCTTGTCCATTCTCCTCACTAATACGCGTGTACCCGATAATATGACCTTGCTCTAACCAATCGTTGGGTTGTACCTGGATGTTTTGCAGTTGACCATACCAGGACTCCTCCCCGTCCCCATGGTCAATGACAACTGTAGCGCCGATTCCCTGAATATCTTGAACGGAGGTGACATAGCCTTCCTTAATCACTTCAATCGGAAGCTCTGTATGAGTGCCTACGATTATACCCTGTTGATCTTGTCCAAAACCTGAAACAACATGACCACCGCTGACAGGGACACCGTAGCCTTGTTCATCTGAATTCGTTCGATTAATCAATTTAGGTAAAAAGCTAAGTGTTTCCCCTGTCCTATTTTCATACCAAGCCATAACACCTTCTACATTAAATTCCCGATGAAAAACATCTTGAATAAAATCTTGTGAATTTGCTAATTCTGGTGATGTAGAGCTCATAATAAAATAAGTGCCACCTATAATGACAAGAGTAATCATTAATTTATAGATCCAGAGTGAGAACAAACCTGTATCTTCTCTTTGCTCTAGATCCGACCCAACCATCATGCCGTAGAATGCTTCATTCTTGTCTTTTTTTCGCATCGGTAACTGTGAGGTGGGAGGAGCTTCATATCTTTGTTTACGACGCAACAGGCGCATCCGTTCTTCCCTTCTTTTTTTGACACCTTCCTTGTACGTTTCCATGTCCATAAGTAACACTCCCTTAGCACTGGTCTTGTACATCATATGACTTGTCTAGAAAAAAAATAACCTAAATCTGCTTGATGCAAGACTTAGGTTTGATGTATTATCTGATTTTTTGCTGTGGATTCTTTCTTGTGGGGTCAGCCTGCGGATCAAGTCGCTCAGATGATTCATGAAGCTCTTCGTTCTCGTAGGAAAACCTTGGATTCACCTCTTCACCAGTACTCCAGCCAGACGTTTTACCTAGCTCTCCTTCAATAGTGGACTGATAGGGTCCCTCTGGGAACTCTTCGAGTGTTCTAGAATGTAGATAATTATACTCTGTAGAAAGTGGTGTAAATACATCTTGTTCATCGGCTTGTTCCATGTTTTTATTATTATTCTCCTGCTTTTTGCTCATTAAAAACCCCTCCTTGTTGGTGTTAAGCTAACCAAAAGAAGGGGTTCCTATGCACTATTTTACTGTTACACGAATGGTCACGGATTTTTTATCCATTGTAGCCCTAATGGTTGCTGTACCCTTACCTACCGCTTGAATACGGCCATTTTCAACTTTTGCTACATTAGGCCTATTTGTTGTCCAGCTTACTGTATTTGTTACGTTTTCTGTAGCATTTGTATCATATAATGCGTTAATTACTACAGTTGCCGTGCCCCCCTGTGAAAGCTGAATTCGTCTCTCACTAGCTTCAAGCTTTTTAAGCCTAGCAACAACATTAACTGTAACCTCAAGTGGAATATCCTGATAGGAGCCTGTCAGCTTTGTAGTTCCTTCAGAAACCCCTCTAACTGATCTTGATCTAAGCTCAGCGATAGCAGGATTAGCGACAGACCAATTGACCTTGCTGGATAAATTCACTTTCTTCCCGTTATTGTAATAGCCTGTTACTCGGATGGATTGACTTCTATTTAGGTTCACATCAACCACTTCACTTGGACCAATCTCTATTTTTACAATCTCTTCTTCAATCGCTACAGGAATGCGAATGCTCTGATTTAAATATGTTCCCTCTAGCCTTACGTTTCCTTTAAGGTAGCCTTTAATTTGATCCTCAACAATAACCGCTCTTGATCCTGTTAGCTTCCACTCAATCTTATTTGTTACATCCTCTTCTACTCCGTTTTCCCTAACGGCTAATACGTTCGGAAGAGAGGCCTCACTACCAGTAATGATACTGATTGTTTCTTGGGAGGATAGAAGAAGCAATACTTTTTCTTGGATACTCACATCGATTGTATGAGTGAAATCTCTAATCTTAGCTGTAAGCTGTACCTCACCAGTTTGCTTAGCCGTGAGTTTTCCATTTTCTACAGAAGCGATAGTTTCATCACTAGAAATCCATTCCACATCTTTTGTGAAATCTAGCTTTTTATCATCTAGGGTAACAGCTTGAATTTTTGGTACATTAATAATCTCATTTTTAAATAGCTCTATCGTGTCAGTATTTGACTCTAAGCCTTTAATGGTTGGCTGCACCGTTACTTTGATTTCTTTTGTTAATCCTTTGTATACTACTTTAACAGTAGCAGTACCGACGGCTTTAGGAGTTATTGTTCCATTTTGAACAGTAACAGCGAGCTCATTCGTAGAAGACCATGTTGCTTCTTGTGTCACGTCCCTACGTTGATCTGGACTATTCATAACGGATGCTGTCACTTGAAAAGGACCTTCATTTAGAAATACGTTCCAATCGTTTGCCGGGCTTAGTACCATGACCTCATAAGGAGTACGCACTAATACAGTCAACTGAGTGGATACTCCTAGATAATTAACTGTTATCGTAGTTCTACCAATGGCTAGAGGAGTAATTTCACCCTCACTAACGGTTGCTACTTTAGCGTCTGATGTACTCCAGACTGCTTCTGCTGTAACATTCTCCTGTGTGCCGTTTTTAAGTGTAGCAATTGCTTGGATCACTGTTGTTTCATCTCCAACAAGAAGCTCTGCCTGATTTCCTGGTTCTAGCTCCAGCTTAGAATATGGGGATGACACTGTAACTTGGATCGATTTAGATAAACCCTTATACGTAGCAGTAATCGTTGCTTTTCCTGTACCTACAAGCGTAATATTTCCGTTTGATACGGTTAGCACTTTATTGTTAGAAGTGCTCCAGGCTGCTTTGTCAGTTACATCGTTTTCTGTATCATCCTCTTCTACGGCAAAGGCTTCTAACTTAAGATCCTTGCTTCCTAGCTCATATTCTATAGGCTCACTAGAACTTAACTTAAGTTCTTTGTAGAGATATTCTGATGTTGCTTTTAACGTAGCAGTAAACCCTTTATATTTCGCCGTAATGGTTACCGTTCCATTCTTTAAAGGTGTTAATAATCCTTTATCCACTTTGACAATTTGGGCGTTTGAAGATGTCCATACGGCATCTTTCGTGACATCCTCCTCCGTAGCTTTTCCTTCAACAGTAGCTAAAAGCTTAAGCTGCTCAGTCGTTTCCTCTATGTATAAATGCACATCGCTTGGATCTTCAAACTCAATGGCTGTTACATCTCCATCCTTGGCCCAAGCATGTGTTGGCAATAGAACAAATACCAAGATCGCTGCCACAAGGAGCACGCGGCTCCAATGTTTCTTCTGACTCATGTATTATTCTCTCCTTCGATTAGTGATTTCTCTTTTTCAAATTCATGGAAGCTCTTATTTTATTTATCGGAAAACTTGAGCAAAATGTTTACTGTTTTTTGAGTAAATATTTGCATAAAAATGAGGTAAGGTATTGCAAAAAAAAATACACCTTACTTCTTCAATCAGGAAAGGTATCTCCTAACTGAAAAGTAGAGGTGTATAAGCTCTATGATTTTATGCCGAATAATCGCTTAACCTTTGAAAAAACGCTAGTATTCTCCTCTAAATTCATCAATGGAATAGAATCTCCGAGAATACGCCTAGATATATTTCGATAAGCAATGGATGCCCTTGAATTTGGGTTCATTACAGTCGGTGTTCCTTCATTCGAAGCTTTAATCACCGCTTCATCATCTGGAACGATTCCTAGTAGGTCAATTGCCAAAACGTTAACAATTTCATCTACGTCAAGCATTTCACCCTTTTTCATCATTTGTGGTCTGATTCGGTTAATAATCAGCTTTGGACTTTGGATTTTCTCCGCTTCTAGCAAGCCAATAATTCGATCAGCATCCCTTACCGCAGATCTTTCTGGGGTTGTAACAACCACAGCACGATCGGCTCCTGAAACAGCATTTTTAAATCCCTGCTCTATGCCTGCTGGACAATCAATAATAATATAATCAAAGTCCTGTTTTAGCTCATCAATAATCTTAGCTACTTGCTCAGGATGGACAGCATTTTTATCCTTTGTTTGAGCGGCTGGAAGAAGATACAGCTCCTCTACATCCTTATACTTAATAAGAGCCTGCTTCAATTTACAGGAGCCTTCCACAACATCAACTAAGTCATAGATAATTCGGTTCTCCAGACCCATTACCACATCCAAATTACGCAGTCCAATATCTGTATCCACTAAGCAAACTTTTTTCCCCTGAATAGCTAAAGCAGTCCCTAGATTAGCTGAAGTGGTGGTTTTCCCCACTCCACCTTTACCAGACGTAACGACAATCGCCTCTCCCACAATTATGCCTCCTTCTTATATGAAGCTTTTAAGCTCTGGTCGCAAATCCATCAATTTATGTAGCTTATCTACTACAATCTGTTGATTTTCTATAAAGGCAAACTCCATTTCATACTCTTCCTCATCCCATTCGTCAGGTGACCGACTAACAACTGTAGAGATTCTCAGCTGTGTAGGCTGTAGAATTGAGGCCGCTATAACAGCTGACATATTTCCTTCACAGCCTGCGTGAGCCATGCCCCTTAGTGATCCCATTACAAATATATGACCAGTAGCCTGAATAAAGCCTCCTGGGTTAATATCTCCTAGTACAAGTACATTTCCTTCAACCTTATATACCTGACCTGAACGAATGGTTTTATGTACGATCTTAACATCCGCTTCGATTCTCGCTTTATCTAGCTCTGACCTGTGGACAACTTCACTTTCTAGCTTATCTACTTCTAGCTTCCCTTTTGTCCGAATAAATTCTTTTAGTGTCTTCTCTTGGTCTTGATCTAAATAACGATGCCCAAGGTGTACCGTAACCTTGATCACCTCTCCTTGTAATGCGTGCTGACGGCTAGCCTCAAGCTTAAGACTAAGCTCGCTAAGCAGCTCTTCAAACGTGCACGTATCGTCCATATGAAAAACTAAGCCATCTTTGGTTCCTTTTATGGTTACGAACGGTTTCGTCATTGTCATCCAAAGATCACCCCATCCCTTTTCAATTCAACAATGATGCGTAGAAATCCTTCTTTTCCCTCATAAAAACAGTTTTCTTAGAATATGAGGTCTTATTTTCTTTACGACTTCTTCGAGAGGGCTTCAATAGAAGCTTTTCTTACAGCTTTTCTTCTTCCTGCTTCATTTGCACTAATATGGTTCGTAAAGGATAGGACACTAAGGTAGCAAAAATCATATTTAAAATTAAGGTAGGAATCACCTTTTGAAAGAAAAATACCTGAGTTTCCATTTGAACATAGCCAATGAGCATAAGTAACCCATAGACAATAAACTCATGCAGCACTAAACATGCCGCAATTGTCAAAAGGATTAATAATAAGCTTTGTTGGAATACTTTAAATGTGAGTCCACTAAAATAGCCTACTAGGGCCATAGAAAAACCATAGATTCCAATAACTCCACCATACACTACATCATACAATAGACCAAATAACAGCCCCATAAATAAGCCTTGGAGCCTTCCTAAAAATAGGGCTGAAAATATAAGGAGAACCACGACAAAGCGCGGTATCATCAGTATAGGAATACCCCAACGATCAGGAGAAAAAACTTGGACAACCGTACCTTCAATCACAAAAAGGATAAAGGACGTTAGAATGAAAAGAAAGTGGGTCATTCCTCACCCTCCTCCTCATCTGTTTCTTCCTCTAATTCTTCATCAGTTGTCGTCGTGGATTCCGGAACAAAAGAACTCTCCACCACAAAAACGAAATCTAATTGATACAGATCAGCAGCTGGTTTAACCAACGCCGTTCTCGTTAACCCGTCCTGATCCGTATAATACTCAATAATTTCCCCAACAAATAACCCCTTAGGATATTTACCTCCCAAACCTGAAGTAATAACAGACATGCCTTCCTCTAGCTGAGCGTCGAGGTCGATTTTACGTAAATACAAGGCTTCCTGTTCAACATCATAGCCTTCCAAGATCCCAAAGTATTGCTCTGTTTCATCATCCCCAAGCACTATAGCAGATACGTTAGCGACCCGATTCGTGTCGCTTAGGAGTTCAACTGTAGAGGTAAATTGAGCCACGCTTTTGACTCGTCCGACCAAGCCTTTATCTGTTATCACAGCCATATCAGGTTCAACACCGTGCGTGTCCCCCTTATTTATGGTAATCTGCTGATACCAACGATCAGGGGAACGTGTTACAACCTCTGCTGCTCGTAGCTGATAATCAGAAAGGCCGACTTCAGCGTCTAATAAATTCTTAAGGCTGTTATTTTCCGCCTCCAGCTCTCTGATTTTAGCTACCAAAATAGCATTATCCTGCAAATTGGCTTTTAAAAGCTGATTTTCTGTATAGATTTGCTTCATTTCACTGATATTCTCAAAGAAACCCGCTATACCTCTAGCGGGTTTATAGAAGATGGATTGAACAAATCCAATAGAATCACGTAGGAATTGTTCGGGCCATGTAGGCTTAGGGCGCTCCTGCATCGTTACACCAACTACGGCCACAACGGTAATAATACCAACTAGTAAAACAATTAATCTTTTATTTGAAAAAAAGGAGGGCAACGTAAAACACCTACTCTTGTTATCTATTTATTAAGTTCTGCAGATCTAAATGATGATAATAGAAGGCTCGCTCCATGATAGGAGACCATCTTAGCATGAGCCTTCTATCTGTTTTTTGAGCTGAATTTATGCTCTAAGTAGCGACCTGTTCCAATCGCTACACAATCTAATGCTTGCTCAGCAACAATAACAGGAATACCCGTTTGTTCACTAATAACCTTATCTAAATTTTGTAGAAGTGCTCCCCCGCCAGTTAACACAATTCCACGATCCATAACATCGGCAGCAAGCTCTGGTGGTGCTTTTTCAAGAGTTACTCGCACCGCTTCGATAATGGAAGCTACTGTATCAGCTAACGCACGTGCAATTTCTTGAGCTGTAATTGTAACAGTTTTAGGTAATCCACTCACTAAATCTCTTCCTCTAATCTCCATATCCGCTTTCTCATCGCCTTTTCCTGCTGAGCCAATTTCAATCTTTAGCTGCTCGGAAGTACGTTCACCGATCATTAGGCTATATTGCTTTCTAACGTATTGAATAATGGCATCATCCATTTCATCTCCAGCAACACGGATAGATTGACTAGTTACAATTCCACCTAAGGAAATAATGGCAACCTCAGTAGTTCCGCCTCCAATGTCTACAACCATGCTTCCTGTTGGTTCCCAAACAGGCAGGTCTGAACCAATAGCCGCTGCAAAAGGCTCTTCAATCGTATACACTTCCTTGGCTCCAGCTATTTTCGTTGCCTCTTTAACCGCACGTTCTTCTACAGCTGTAATACCAGATGGTACACAAACAACGACGTTAGGCTTTTTAGAAAAGAAGGATTTCTTTTTCTGAGCTTGATTGATAAAATATTTCATCATTGTGGCTGTTGTATCAAAGTCAGCAATAACGCCGTCTTTCATCGGTCGCTTGGCTACAATATTTCCTGGTGTACGTCCAATCATGTTCTTCGCTGCATTTCCCACCGCACGTATGGAGCCCGTATCGCTTTCAAGTGCTACCACGGAAGGCTCACGAACGACAACACCCTTTCCTTTCACGTAAACAAGTGTGTTCGCTGTACCTAAATCTATTCCCATATCTCTTGTAAATCCACTAAACATTCCTAGTATGCTCCCTTCGTGTCTGTCCCTACTATTTAATATTTCAGAGAACAAAGGTTTCACATGTAACCCTTCTCTTTTAAGCTAACATACCTGCCATCACCAATAACAATATGGTCTAGCAGGTCAATACCCATAATTTCACCAGCTGACACCAGTCTTTTGGTCACTTCAATGTCCTCTCGACTTGGGTCTGGATCGCCACTCGGGTGGTTATGGGCCACAATAATGGAGGCGGAGCTCCACTTTACTGCTTCTTTAAACACCTCTCTAGGGTGTACGATAGACGCATTTAAGCTTCCCACAAAAACGGCCTTTTCGTAAACAATCTGGTTTTTTGTGTCTAAGTACAGGACGTAAAACTTTTCTTGCTGATCAAGCTTCAAAAGCTCCATTAAATACTTGGCAGCCTCCTGCGGTGAGCGAATACTAATCAGCGCCTCACGTTTCACTGCCACTCTTCTGCCTAACTCAATACCAGCTTTAATTTGAACAGCCTTAGCCAACCCAATGCCTTTAATTTTCGTTAATTCATCAACACTTGCTTCACTCAAACGACGTACAGATCCGATCTCTTTGATAATTCTGGTTGCTAGTGAAAAGACAGATTCTTGATTTGTACCTGTTCGAAGTAAAATGGCTAATAGCTCTTGATTACTTAATTTCTCTGCACCATCTTTGACCATCCGCTCACGTGGGCGCTCTTCTAAGGGGTAGTCGCGGACCATCATCGTTTGATTAGAAACGGTCATGATCAGTCCTCCAACTATGGTATTTTTCCCTATTATCTGCTATCTCATGAATGTATCTTCAAATGTTTTACTTTTTTATTTGGCTTTGTTTCCCTGCTGTAAAATATCGATTCCAGCTTTCTTTAGAAAGTTAGCTGTCATAAGAAGTGGAAGTCCCACTACTGTGAAGTAGTCTCCTCTTATCTCTTCAACGAAAGTTGCTCCAATTCCCTGAATGGCATATGAGCCTGCTTTATCCATCGGTTCGCCAGTCATTATGTATTGCTGTATTTCCTCATCCTGTAATGCTTTCATCTTGACTGTCGTCTGCTGAAACCCTATATATCTTTCCTTTGTCTCAACATCAAAAAGGGCGACTCCTGAATAGACTTCATGCACATGATTTTGGAGCTGCTTAAGCATGTCAAACGCCATTTCCTTCGTCTGTGGCTTGCCCAATACTTTTCCGTCAATAACGACGATCGTATCAGCACCTAGCACCACACCATCTTGGACCTCCTTGGCAACAGCCTCAGCCTTCTGCTGAGCTAAAAGCTGCACAATCTCCTCAGGAGGGCATGACATATCCACTTCTTCTATTATATGACTTGGCTGAATCGAAAAGCTTAACCCTAATCCTGCTAAAAGCTCTTTTCGACGTGGGGAGCTTGAGGCTAAAATAATGGGTCTAGCCTGTTTCATTCCAGCCTTTCCTTCATTCAGATTAAGGAGTTGATTTGATGATTGTTCTTTCATTTCACACGGCTCCTTGGTTTTATGACTATAAGTAAGGGCTTGTCTTAGCGTAAACGCCTATAAATCCATATGGCCACGACAAGACCTAGAATGCTCGCTAAATTTAGTCTAACCTGAATGAAAAAATCATATTTCAAAAGTTCTAAATCGGCTTTCGGTTCCCACGTTATTGCTTTAGAAGTAGCCAAAAAAGGCACCCATGGACTAAGGATGTCTCCAATAATGCTGCCGACAATGACGCCAATAAGCAACACAATGATAAAGACGACAGTATTTTTCTGCATGCTTTTCTCCTCTTCGTCAACGCAAATCACATTAGTTAAAGTTTAGCAGATGGCGTACACTGATACAAGCTGTAAGCAAAAAAGTTGCTCCGTAATCCATTCGTGTAGAAATTCTTTTTTCTGTCGAATAGAACGGTTAGAATGTTTATCCATTTATATAGATGTCACAAGACTTTCATAACCTCTGCTAAATTCTAATAGGGCTTGCTGCACATTCCAAAGATAAGACTGGTGGGGCTCCTGGCGATAGGATTCAAGAGCATTGATAGCACCGATAATGGATTTGCTTATTTGCTCTACCCCATTTTTAGCCGTTCCATTCTCCCATGAGTCCGTAATACCTTTTCCTAATTGTAGAAATTGACGATGGCTCAGTTGTAGCTTCTCCCACTGCTGACTAGTGATTGGAGTAGCTCCTTCTACTCTATCAATGCTAGCCTTAGAAGTTAACTGAAATAATTCTTCACCTTGTGCTAGGAACGCTGCAAGCTGCTTAGCTTGCCCTTCTGACAAGGAAAGGTTACCTGGCTCGGTCACATTCCAATCCTTCACGTAAATTTCATAGTTTTGACTCTCGTAATACTGACCTATTTTCTGCGCCTCTTCCTTTGAATCCGCAATTCCAACAAGCAATTGAAAAGGTGCTTGTTCTCCTCTTATGATACCAGGATATCCATCGGCTAATAATTGCTGAAGCATAACCTCAGCTGCTTGTTTCTCAGAGAATGCCCCAGCTTGAACAACATGATAACTTTTAATAGGGAGTTGCACATTTCCTATATTAATTGAACCAGTAGGAGAAGTTACAGAAGGATTTATTAAGAGGTCTGACTGATCTTTTGGAGTGCTATGACTAGGGCTTCCGTTCTGATTCATGCTGCCACTTGATTGCTGTCCCTCTCCGTTAGCTGATTGTGAAATAGAAGGAGATTGACCAGGTCCATTATGTGCTTCTCCCTGAGGCTCTGACAAATTAGAAAAAACAGCTAGGACGGAAAGACCTAGAAGAATGCCAAGCACGATGGCAGACCCGGCTACCATTATTAATTTGGTGCTCTGCCCTAATGCTGGCATTTTCTTTTTAGGTTTATGATAGCGCTTAGGTAATGGCGCGCTTGTACGATAGGAATGAGTGGTTGTGGATTCATCAAATCGATTTACATACAAAGGTTGATCCGTCAGCTTCAAACCATTCTCAAGCTCATGTTCCCGTGAGAAACGGAATGGGGGATCGATAGATGGCATATAAGTTGACGGTTCATCCCATTTTTCATGATTAAGAACATCCACTGATTCTTGGCCAAAGGAAATTTTATCCTCTGTGTTAGAAGGGAAGTCCCATTCTATTTCAGGGAGGGATGAATATTGTGGAGAAAACTCTTTTTCTGGTATGGGCTGCTTATTAGAAGAATGATCAATGTTCGACTTCATACGCTCTTCGTTAAAGCGAAAGGACATTTGATTCTTTTTCTTTTCCATGATAATCACTCCTTCATTCTGCTCTCCTTTCTACTCTATGAAAAAATAAGAGATTTAGAACTGTTTCTATTGTTCTATAGGAGCAGAATACTGGAGGATCACTGAAAAAGTGGATGCTACCATTGACGATACCAATCCCAAATTACACTTCCATATAAATAAGAGACAAATGCTCCAAAGGCAATAAATGGACCAAAAATCAGAGATTCCTTACGACTTTTCTTTTTAGCTAGAATTAAAGCCATTCCACAAATTGCGGCTAAAAATGAAGCGATAAATAAGCTCATCAACGTATACCACGGACCTAAGACAAATCCAATTGCTGTGTACAGCTTAATATCTCCTCCTCCCATACCACCTCTACTGAAGACCGCAATCAATAAAAGGAGAAGAAAGCCTACACCCGCTCCTAAGTAATAAAACAAAATAGAATGTTCGCCAATAAAAATCCGTAGAAAAGCAAAAAGAGCAATGGCGGGTAAAGTAACTTTATCTAAAATCAATCCACTTCTCATATCTGTCAGTACAGAAAGAGCAAGCACAATCACTAAACCTATTCCAAGAATTAGTTCCCAAGAAACCCCGATCTGTAAATAAGCTAAATAAATGGAGAAAGTTATCAGCAATTCGCTGGTCGGATAAAAAGGAGAGGAATGAAATGAACAAGAGGGGCAAGAATAAGGAGACAGCAGCTGACGCATTTGACTGATATGATTGAAAGAAGGAAGGGCTTGTTTACATTGGAGACAATGAGAAGGGAGGGAAAAAAGAGCTTTTTTATGCAGCAAGCTTGTCCCCACTTTTGATAACAATGTAGCTAAAATAAAGCCACCTAATAGCACAAAAAGATCAAGCATTTTTCCTTCAACCTCCCCCTCAAATCCATATAAACTTTTACTTCAATCCCTTAACTGCTAGGTCAATAGCAAACTTCTAACCTCAGAAATAAAGTATAGAGAGCCTGTAAAAAACAACACGTTATCGGCATTGTTTTCGCTATCCTTATTTTGACTAGCATATTGCTGGTAATACTCCTGCCACTCTTCAGTTACAATCAGTTTAAAGCTCCAATTCCTTTTAGCACGCTTTAGCTCTTGAAGCTCCTCTATGGAATGAGCACGTGGAAAGGAAAAAGTGGTTACGATAACTCGCTCAACTAAGCCATTTAAGCAAGTAAGCATTTGCTCCAAATCCTTACCCTTTGAAGCTGCAAAAATAACTGTTACTGATTTATCTTTGTAGTAGCGCTGTAATGTATCTTGAAAAGCCTCCATTCCCTGCTGATTATGTGCTCCATCTATCAGCGTTAAAGGTTCGTCTTGTAGCTTTTCCATCCGTCCTATCCAGCTTGTTTGTTTTAATCCTTTATATAAGTCCTGTTCTTCCCACACCACAGCATAATACTGTTTCAGAACCTGCAAAGCCATAACAGCCAAAGCAGCATTATTGATTTGATGTGCCCCCATCATTGATAGACAAAGATCAGGATAAGAGGCAAACATTGACGAATAGGAGAAATACTGACTTTCCTCCGAAAATGACCCTTCCTTAACGTGGAAAGCTCCATTTAAAGCGTAGACAGTCGTCTTATTCTCTTTTGCCTTTTCATGAATAATCTCTAACAGACCTGCCTGCTGTATTCCGGTAACCAACGGGACTCCCGGCTTAATAATTCCTGCTTTTTCAAGAGTAATTTCCTCTAATGAATTCCCTAGAATATGCATATGATCATATCCTATGTTCGTAATGATACTCAGAATAGGTGTTACTACATTGGTAGAATCAAGCCTTCCACCTAAACCTACCTCCCAAAGTACGAAATCGGGGTAGCTTACGGTAGCAAAATAGAGGATAGCTAGCATTGTCACAACCTCAAATTCTGTTGGACCACCTAACTCTGATTGCTCAAGCTCCTTAGCCAATGGCTGAATACGTTGACACAGCTCTAGCAATGACTCATCAGGAATATCATGACCATTCAGCTGAATACGATTCTGGAACCTTTCTATATATGGCGACGTAAAAGCTCCTACATCAAATCCAGCTGTTTCTAAAACATGGCGTAAATAGGCTACTGTAGAGCCCTTGCCATTCGTTCCACCTATATGAATAAACTTCAATCTGCGTTCAGGATGACCTAGTTGCTCAAGCATCCATTCCATACGCTTTAGGCCAGGCTTTATCCCAAGCATGGTTAAGCTATGTATCCATTCAATGGCTTGCTCAGCCGACGTTAATTTGCTGTTCTGTTGTGTCATGTAAGTCCCTCTTTGTCCTCATATAACGTAGATGGTGATAACCAATCCCGTTTTAATATAGCATATAGCTTTAAATCATGAAACTGCTCCTTAGCGTACATCTGCTCTCTTAATATTCCTTCAAAAGTCATGCCTGCTTTTTGCATAACACGTTCTGATCCTACATTGCCCAGCATACACCTAGCTTCGATCCTATTTAATTCCATTTGTTCAAAGCCAAATTTTAATACAGCCTGAACCGCTTCAGACATAAAGCCCTTTCCCCAAAGCGGTCTAGCTATCGCATACGCAATCTCAGCTATGTGGTGCTGAGGCTTCCACCACACATAGCCACATGTACCAATCATTTTACGACTCTTTTTTTCTAC
Organism: Bacillus horti; assembly: GCF_030813115.1. Classification (NCBI taxonomy): domain Bacteria; kingdom Bacillati; phylum Bacillota; class Bacilli; order Caryophanales; family Bacillaceae; genus Caldalkalibacillus; species Caldalkalibacillus horti. Next base: position 205,966 of record NZ_JAUSTY010000001.1, read on the forward strand.
AATGGCCCATTCATGAACCTGCTGTTTTTCTTGTAAGCTCAGATTATGCTCAATAAATCTCATCGTGTCATTAATGCTTTGATGAGCATGCCAAGTCGTATACAGAGATATTTCAGGATCTGATGTATATTCGAACATATCGTGTACATCCTTACGGGTCATATGTCTCAGAAGGAGTCTATCTGTTTCTAATGCTGGTAAATTGGCAAAAATCTTTTCAATTGCACCCACAAATTCTCCTCCTTATCTCGACCAAGTAGCTAGCTAAAGCTAGAGGAAACCGCTCACTTCCTCTAGCCAAGCGACTACTACTGCTTAAGCTCTAAAATACGTGCTCTTACCTGTTCGCGTTTCTCCTGATAATCCTGCTGTTTGCTTTTTTCCTCCTCCACAACGTGAGCAGGGGCTTTGGCTACAAAGCCTTGGTTAGATAATTTCTTTTCGATTCTTTCTACCTCTCCATCCAGCTTCTTAGCTTCTTTCTCCAGACGCTCAATTTCTTTATCTATATCAATTAATCCAGTTAGAGGGAGGTAGATCTCTGCTCCCTTAACAATCGCTGACATCGCTTTATCAGGAACAGGAAGATCCTGACTGATTTCAAGCTTTTCCGGGTTAGTCAGGCGACTAATCACACTTTGGCTGCGATTGAGATACGTTAGGCTATCTTCATTTGTAGCTTTTATCAATAATTCAATAGGCTTTCCTAGAGGTACATTAACCTCCGCTCTAATGTTACGAACAGCACGGATAACCGATGTTAATAGCTCCATTTCCTTCAACGCCTCTGGCTGAACAAAAGCTTGATTTTCCTTCGGCCAAGCTGCCACAGTAAGACTAACTCCTTCATGTGGAAGGTGCTGCCAAATTTCTTCCGTTAAGAAAGGCATAAATGGGTGCAGAAGGCGCAATGTTTGATCTAACGTATATGTTAAAACAGACTGTGTTTCTTTCTTTGATGCTGCATCCTCACCATACAATGGGATTTTGGCCATCTCAATATACCAATCACAGAGGTCATCCCAAATGAAATTATAAAGAACTCTACCTACCTCACCAAACTCGTAGACCTCAGCTAAACGTGTTACATCTTTCACCGTTTCATTTAAACGATGCAGAATCCATCTATTCGCCGTTGATAACTCACCACTAATATCAATATCTTCATACGTGAAACCTGAAAGATTCATAAGAGCAAAACGAGAGGCATTCCAAATTTTGTTAGCAAAGTTACGAGTCTGCTCTACCTTCTCCCAATGGAAGCGCAAATCATGTCCTGGAGAGCTGCCCGTAGCAAGCATAAAACGCAGGGCATCTGCACCGTACTGTTCAATCACATCCATAGGATCTACACCGTTCCCTAAGGATTTAGACATCTTACGTCCCTCTGAATCCCTGATTAATCCATGAATTAATACATCTTTAAACGGTCTTTGATCGGTAAATTCAAGAGCGGTGAAGATCATTCTAGCCACCCAGAAATAGATAATATCATAGCCTGTTACTAAAGCATCTGTAGGATAGTATCGCTTATAATCCGCACTATCTTCAGGCCATCCCATGGTAGAGAAAGGCCACAATCCAGAACTGAACCATGTGTCTAACACATCATGATCCTGTGTTAGATCTGTTGTTCCGTACTTCTCTTGAGCTATTTTCTTTGCCTCAGCCTCATCTCTAGCAACAATGACATCACCGTTTTCTGTATACCATGCAGGAATACGATGCCCCCACCAAAGCTGCCTTGAGATACACCAGTCACGTATATTCTCAATCCAGTGAAGATACGTTTTTTCAAAGCGATCAGGAACAAATTGAACCTTTCCTTCTCCCTTTTGAAGCTCAATCGCTTTTTCGGCTAAAGGCTTCATTTTAACAAACCATTGAGTAGACAGATAAGGCTCTACCACTGCCCCACTCCGTTCACTGTGACCAACGCTATGCATATGTTCCTCTATCTTGAATAGAACGCCCTGCTCCTGTAGATCCTTTATGATTTGTTTACGACATTCAAAACGATCTAATCCCTGGTATCCCGCCGCATTTTCATTCATTTTTCCACCTTCATCCATCACCAAAATCTGCTCCAGTTGATGACGATTTCCAATTTCAAAATCATTAGGGTCGTGTGCTGGTGTAATTTTTACAGCACCACTTCCAAATTCACGATCGACATACTCATCGGCAATGATTTCAATTTCTCGATTGGTGATAGGTAGGATAACCTTCTTCCCGATCATATTTTGGTATCTTTCGTCCTGTGGGTGAACAGCAACAGCCGTATCACCAAGCATGGTCTCAGGTCTTGTTGTAGCAACTTCAATATGTCCTGTACCGTCAGCTAAAGGATATTTTAAGTGGTAAAGGGCGCCCTGTACTTCCTTATATTCAACTTCAATATCAGAAAGAGCCGTTTTCGTTTGAGGATCCCAGTTGATGATATATTTTCCTCGATAAATAAGACCTTTTTCATATAGTTTTATAAAGACCTCTTTAACGGCTTGAGATAAGTGTTCATCTAGGGTAAATCGCTCTCTAGAATAGTCAACAGACAAACCCAATTTATACCATTGCTCCCGAATAGCGGTTGCATACTCTTCCTTCCAATCCCAAACCTGCTCCACAAAGCCTTCTCGTCCTAGGTCATATCTACTTTTTCCTTCTTCCTTCAGCTTTGCTTCAACCCGTGCTTGAGTAGCAATCCCAGCGTGGTCCATTCCCGGAAGCCAAAGAGCATCAAAGCCCTGCATTCGTTTCATGCGAATTAGGATATCCTGTAATGTCCCGTCCCAAGCATGCCCTAAGTGTAAACGACCTGTTACGTTCGGGGGTGGAATAACAATAGTGTACGGTTCCTTCTGTGGGTCATCCGCCGGTTTAAAAAAGCCTCCCTCAAGCCAATATTGATACCATTTAGCTTCTGCCGTTGAAGGATCATATTTTGTTGGCATCGCTAATTCGTCTTTTACGTTTTCACTCATTATTTTCATCTCCTCGTTTTTTTACAGCCTATTTCCTATTTCTCGGGCAATAAAAAAAGCTCTTACGTCAAAAGGACGAAGAAGCTCGCGGTACCACCTTTATTCACTTACCTTAAAAATAGAGGTCAAACCTATAAGTAGACCAAATAAGATAAGTGCTCTCAAGAGAGATAACGGATCTACCGATTCTGCTTACTAGTATCCCATCTATTACTTTGTTCAGCAGAATAACTCAAGGGCGACCTTCAATAGCTTGTTCCAAGAAAATGTTACAGCCAAGCATTTTCCTCTCTGTTGGACAGCACTATTTACTCTTCCCTTTCAACGTTTCCATGTATCCAGTTCAATCCTCCAACTGAACGTAGCATGTAGAGGATTCATCATGATAACTCTATGATTGACATTTATTGTACTTATTATTCTTACACTCGTCAAGTCCAGTTTTCGCAATCTATCTCTTTTCATAGAGTGGTGATAAAGGGTAATGTTACTCACCAAAAACATAGCGGGCACATACACTATAATAAGTCTACACGCTAAGGTGATGTGAATGAGCGGTTTTCAGTTTAATAAATACAAGTTCCGAAATAAAATGCTGCATTTAAAGCAGCAGTTTTCCTATTGGCTATTTCAGGCTAAAGTGATCGCCAAGCAGGTTTTTATTCCGCTTGCTATTTTCCAGTTGATCCGTACAATTCTACTACCTACTCCATTGGATGTCATTATCCTGTTAATTATTTTTGCTATTGTTATTTTTAGTGTATTTGACTGGTTATAAGCTGTTCCACTGAAAAACCCAGCTCTCCTTTATTGCATTTGAGGAAGCTGGGTGCTCTTTATTCATGTACTTCCTGAGCCAGCATTTCTTTCACAAATCTCCGAATGGGTCCCGTAGCTTTAATTAGTTTCTCCAAATATTTAGCGTGTTTCAATGGATGCCAGCTACGGATCGCCTGATAGTAATTCTCCATTTCTTTAAAGACCCTTTCTGGAAAAAGTAAAAAGATAGCCAATAGTATTTTATCTGCACGTGCAAGCTGAAATGCTTCTTCATATTTGGCTAGCCACTCAATGGCCACCCCCTCTGCCCCAAATGCTGTCTCCTGATGTCTCCTAAAAAAGAGAGCCAAATCTTTTGCTGGTGAGTCAAAGGAGGCGTAATCGAAGTTGATAAGATAAAATTGATTCTCTTTAGACTGGAGTACATGATTTCGATATACATGTCCATGACATAAAACTGTCTGACTAGACTTACTCAGATCTGCTTTGTCTTCCCATTGCTTTAGATAGTCGATGGCTCTTTGAGAAAGCTCAGTTAAATAATCAAAATGGGTAAGGAAAATGGCTTCAACCGGTGATTGCAGTTCACGGTCTTGGGCAAAGCTTCTAACTTCCTCCATTTTCTTAAGTCTTGAACTCCATCTATCAATTAATCTAGTAGTTGGTAATGAATGAGGCGTGTTTCGCTCAATACCAGTGTCTATAGACAAACTATGCAAATGAGCTAGTGCCATGAGCATTTTTTCTTCCCAATCCGCCCTATACTTGAACTCTATCTTATCCTCAACCCATGGAGTCAAATAATAAGTATCTCCTCCAATTTGAATAAAAGAATCCCCAAATTGATTGCAAACAGGAAAAAGCAGTTGAGAATATTGCTTTTCGCCTAATTTGGAGATTATTCGTTGGACAAACTCAACTTGCTGTGGCTCTGTCTGCATCTTCTTTAAGGCAAAATTCCCTCGTTGAGTATGAAGCTTCTGGACCTTACCGATATTCTCAATACGGTGCGGATGTAATCCGTATTCTCTAACCACAATTTCTATTTTCTCCTGCTGAATAAGTGGTTTCAGCAAACCAATCATAGTGACACAGCTTCCTCTCGTAAACGATCCGTTTTTTGTGCATACCAAAGCTGCAGCTGATCATATCTTTCTTGTTTTTGGCAGAGCTCCATCCAGTGGCTAATACTCTCCTCTTCCTCTGTGTTCTGCTTTAAATACTGCTCAATAAGTACAAAAAATTCCTGCGGATATATGAGCCAAGCTAGGATCTCAAAATGCTCTGCTATTGTAAGGTCATAGCTCTCGGCAATGCCACTTAAAAGCTGTTCTAGCTTAAAAAAATTTCCGTTTCCTCTTTCAAAAATCTCTTGTAAGACAAAGGACAGGCCTTGTAGTCCAATACTTGATCTGATCCTTTTGGAGGCATAAGCTAACCACTTTTCTTGATACAAGTAAAAGGAATGAAGCTCAGGCATAAATGGAGCCACAAAAGAAATTGAGTACTGTCTCAATAAAAGGGAAGCATCTTTCCAGCGCTTCTCTAGCTGCTTCCAATTAGAGCGAACGAGTGTAAGAAAGAGGCTCTCTGTCCGGGAATAAATAGCTTCTTTAAGCTTCAGCATATGTTCTGTCGAATATACACTCTGAAGGCTGATCTGTTTACACTTCCAATCTGAAAACTCCTTATGATACTTGTACCTCTCATTTAGCTCCTTCACAGAACGATACATGATACCTAAAACCTGCCCTGTAGCTAGGTAAATGTCTTCTGCTAACGACTCAGAGTATGTGAGTGATTCCTGCTCCAATTGATCACGAAGCACAATATACTGATCTTGAAAAGGACAAAAAGGAGCCCCGTCTCTCGTCCGAATGAACCGATCCGTAAGTCGAAGCCCTTTTTTTACTAGGTCCTCTCTCCATAAAAAGGAGTGATGTAATAAAACCCTATCCTCTAACACGATCGCCAATTTTGGGCCCCAATTTGTTTGTAACAAATACTCCGAACCATTGTGGATAACCTCGTCAATCTCAAAAAGATAATGCTGCCTTACCATCCTATACATGGTCGATTTATCCAATAGATCAGCCCCTTTTACGTTCTAGGAATATAGAGGATCTGACCAGAGCTAATTTCCTGTGTTTCAAGCTTATTAAAACGCATAATCTCAGTCACTCGTAAGTCGTAACGCTGGGCAATTTCCTCTAGGCTCTCATCCTTTTGAATAATACACATTTTTAATCGTGTTACATCATTCTCAGGTGTTTCCTTATAGGATAAAAGCTGTGATAGAAATGTTGAGGTAGCATCTTGGCTCCTTGTCTCCATTGATTCATCGTACGCTTCATCAAGATCTCGTAGCTCTTCTGATGGGGAAGCATGTAGATGTGTACGAATTTCCGAATCAAACGGAAGAACCTGGGTAGTATCTACTCCGCTATCTACTTCCCTATCTACTTCGCTATCTACTTCTTTCTCTACTTCGTTATCATGATCTAACTCACTATACTCATATTCTGCTTCGAGAATTGGTTTATCTCTTACCATCATTTCTTCTTCAGAGGTTTCATGGACCTCATCCCATTTTATAACGGAATCCTCTGAGGGGGTAGAGCGTGTTAAATTCCCTAGATAATCAAATGTTTGCTCATTATAAAGCTCAACCTCACTCTTTTGCGCTTGATCATCAGGCTGCTGAACCTTTGTAGGCTCTATTTGTCTATCCGGCTCTTGACTCTGAACTTCCTCCCCAGACAAATTCTCGCTCTCATTTGGGAAACTAAATTCTTGATCAAGTGGCTCTGCTCGAAGCTCATTTCCCTGCCTGGATAAAATAACATCCCTATGAGCTTCCGTTGCCACCCCTAAAATTGTTACATTTGCTTCAATATTTAGGCGATGTTGATCCACGATAGAGTAATCGAATTGGTCAATATTAACGAAAACCTGCTCTAAATCTTGAACCTTACTTGCAGGTATCGTTATGTCTACTGGGAAACGCTGTTCAATCTTACCTTTTAACTCTTTCTGATACACTTCCTTTTGCTCAACTCGAAACGGCTCATACTGCATTTGCTCAGCTAATGAGCTTGATTCGAGGTCTAAAGGAGTATCTTCCCCCTCCTCATCCGTGTCAAATCGACCGCTTAATTCTAAATACCCCTTAATTGAAACAAAACCATGATCCTCTTCAATTTCGATCACTGGCTCTAAAGAAAGTGCTGTAATATCTGCAGAACGTGAGTGATGATCTAGCCAAACCGACTCATTAAGTTGAAAGTTTAAAGGCCCCGATTGGTGTTGAGTCATTAGGATATCCTCCTTCCCAAAGTAAGCATTTACGATAATGTATATGGGAATGTCCTCTTAAATATGATTAGAACCCACTAAAGAACATTAGAAAATCTTGATACAATTGTATTCTTCAAATTTTATACTTTCTGGCTGCATGGAAGCTTCCTCTAATGAGGGACTAGACAACGTCTGCGAGAAAGCTTCTATAGTAGCTTTCTAAATACTATATACCTCTAAACTTATAATTTATAAATTCTGGAAGAGTTAAGAACTGAAATTTGATTATTTGGTTAGGATGTAAAAAAGCCCTTGTTTTAACAAGGACTTTTTTACCTGCATTATTCTTCTAGTACTCTCTTTGAGCTTCAGATAGAATCTCCGAGAGCAGCTGATCTTCGATCTTTTGATTCATTTTATCAACCTTTTTCTTTAACGTAAACAAATCATAAATGAACAAGCCTACCAGCAATAAAAGAAGAATTCCAAGTGGAATAAGTAAAATAATTAATTCAAATATAATAGCAATATAGTACAAAATAACCAATACGACATAAACCAACACTTGCAAAACACCCATAGCTGTATCGCCTAAATAAAATCGGTGTAGACCGAAAAAGCCAATAAAGAATAGTAAAAAAGATACTGCATGAGACTTAGTACGTTTCCTGTATTCTGATTCAAATACTAATAGCTGTTGAATGTCCAATTTACTTTTTGCTTCCATGCTCATAGGAACTAGGCTCTTTTTGCTTGAATGACTCTAAGAATGTCATTCTCGACCTGCTCATTGTGTTCTTTTACCATGCTATGTGTTAGGAATGCATCAACAATCCACCAGACACAAGTGACAATCAAACCGATAACAGTAATCGATAATATTAACATAGCGACTGCGCTACCCGTTTTACCCATGTAAAATCTATGACCACCAAAATAACCCAAGAACCACCATAGTAGATAGGCCACTACCATATTTTTAGATTTACTTCTTACCTCTGATTCTAAAAGCATAAGCTCTTTAGTATCAAGTTGACTTTTCATCATCATTGTACTATCCATTTTTACCCCCACTTTTTTCTATTACAATATTAAGAAATTCTATGTTATTAAATCGTTAACCAAAATATGTCTATACACAATTGCTAATATTTCGACAAAAAATGCAAGGCAATTTGAATTTCCCAAATGACCTTACATGATTTTATTGCTGCAATAACACTAGGGGGAATAACCGATAATTTGGCCTTTAACACGAAAATCGATATGCTGCATATTAGCTACTCCCTTATCATGTTTGGAGTAATTGCTATTTTGGTAACATGGCTTTCATTGAAAAGTCGACGTACAAGAAAATGGCTCTCAGGTCACCCAACAGTTGTTATTGAAGACGGAAATATATTAGAAGAAAATATGCGTAAAAGATCACTTTCCGTCTATACTTCGGGGTGAACACAATGTGGTATTTGCACATCTACTTCGTATGAGCTAGACTGTAGTTCTTATTTGCCATCTAAAACCATTCCTTTCACCCCTCCTGAACATCTCAATTTTATCGGAATGGTCTTGGTGGTCAAACCCTCGATCCCTCCACCCGCATAGCGGGTGGTTTTTTGTTTCGCTCGTTTCACGCACTCAACCGGCTAAAGCCTAAATAAAAAAAAACAAAAGCTCAAGCTAAGCTTTTGTTTGCATTCCTATGCATATGCTACGTATTATTGAACGATTAATTTAGCCGTCATGTCAGCATGACCTGTACCACACATAATGCTACAGATAATGTCATATTCTCCTGGCTCAAGAGTCGCTGTTTGAGATCCGTCACGACTAATATCAATATCTGTGCCTAAAATTTGAATTCCGTGCACACCTTCTGTATTAACTAGGTTAACCGTTACTTCTCCAGCAGAAACTACATACTCTTCTTGATCAAAGTCAAAGTTAGAAGCTTCGATTGTTACCTCATTAGAAGCATCCCCTGTAGCGTCACCATTTGTATCTCCTGGCTCTTCAACAGGTGTTTCTGTCCCGTTATTGTCTGTATTATTATCATCTGCACCACCACAAGCAGCAAGTGCTAGAGATAATACAAGTAGCATTCCTAGCATCCAAAACTTTTTCATCTTTCATCCTCCTTGCTTTTTTCTGTCTATACCTACTACTTTTATAAGGCTTTTAGAGATTAATGATAGCTACTATAAAAGTAGTAATTAATCTAATTATACTCCCTTTTCCCTAAAATCAAAGACTGTATATTAGACAACTTTGTTACTGAAATGTAGCTATTTTGTGAACTAACCCTGATGTTTCTCTAGCCCTAGAATGCCCACATTTACCAAAGTTTAAACCCTGGTGATCCTGGAGGAGCATACTGAATCATCTCTATCACGGGAACAATATAGGCAAGAACAATTAATATGATTGAGATCGCTATCCATAGATTCCAATTATCTAAGAACTTAGGTGTAGAGCCAGATGCAGGGTTCGGTTCTGCAATCGGGAACTCTTCATTCCCTCTAGGTGAGAAAAAGGCTGAACGAATCATGATAAAGATAAAGATTAAAATCGCAAAGAATAGTAATGATCCACCTATCGCCATAGCTGTTTTATACGGAATCCAGCTCAGAGCAACTGGATGATCTCCGTATGTAGTTAAATCCGTTCTTCTTGGTGCCCCTAATAGTCCAGACACATGCATAGCAGAGGACATAAAGAACATACCAATTGTCCAAAGAATGGTTTGAATAATCCCTAATCTATTTAATATCTTTGTTCTTTTGCGTCCTGTCAGATAAGGTACTAACCAATACGCTGCTCCAAAGAAGGTCAGGGCGACTGACGTACCAACTGTCAAATGGAAGTGACCAACAACCCACATCGTATTATGGATCACTTGGTTTAATTGAAAGCTAGCGTTAATTAATCCACCTGCTCCTGCTGGGATAAAAACAATCATACCCATCATAGGAGCAAAGAATCTTGCATCTCCCCATGGTAGCTTTTTCAGCCAGCCAAACATTCCTTTTGCTCCCTTTTCTCTTCCCGTTAGCTCAAATGTAGCGAACATCGAGAATGCTGTCATTAATGAAGGGATTACAACCATAAATGTTAAAACAACCTGTAAGTACTTCCAGAAAGGAGAGATTCCTGACTCTAAAAGCTGATGATGAAATCCAACTGGTATAGCAAACAAGAACAGTAAAATGAAGGCTATTCTTGCTAAAGCATCACTGAACACTTTCCCACCAATAATTTTTGGAATAATAACATACCAGCACATATAGGCTGGAAGTAACCAGAAATAAACAAGAGGGTGACCAAAATACCAAAACAGAGTTCGACTTAACAGGATATTAATCGATTCCACCCAACCGAAGGACCAAGGAATAAATTGAAACAGCACAGTTGCTGCAACCCCTAATGTAGCGACAAACCACATGAGCATCGTCACTACAGCCATAAAGCTGAATAATGGAGATAGCTTTCCTTTGTGAACTTTTTTCCAGTGTGCATATTGCAGACAAACGGCTGCTCCGCTAAACCAGCTACCCACTACAATAAGAGTAAGAGCAATATAATACCAAGGCGATGCCTGTAAGGGTGCGTAAAACGTATACAATACGGTAGCTTCGTTCTGTAAAATCATTACGACTCCGAGTGCTGTTCCTGCTGTCATCGTCCAAAAGCCTGACCATCCTAAGCGTCGAACAGCTAATGTTAATGAACCTGTTGTTTTACCTAATCCTGCTATAACAAAACCAAAGATAAAAAATGTTGTAAAGATAAGAGCTAATAATACCCCGTGTGCCGTAAGTAATTGATAATAGCCAATCCCAAAAGGAACCTCGATGACTCCGTTTCGGACTAATGTTTGCAGAAGACCTGCTATTGCTCCAAGTAAAAGAGCAATAAAGGCAACCCATAAATGAGCTAGGCTAAGCTTCGCTGATGCTTGATGTACCGCAGACTCTAATAAAAATTGACTTCGTTTTACCTGTCGTTCCGTACTCATTCTACCACCTCAATTCTAGTTCCCATAAACTGATGACCTGTACCACAATATTCATTACATACCATCAAGTACTCTCCGGCATCTTTAAAAGTATGTGTTATACGATTAATATGACCTGGAGTAACCATCATGTTTACGTTCGTTTGCGCTACGGCTAAACCGTGAACGACATCAGGGCTAGTTACAATAAAATGTACCTTTGCTCCTTTAGGAATTTCAATGTCACTTGGCTGGAAAGCAAAAGCCTGAGCCACAATCACTAGCTCATATTCTTGATCCCCAATTTGCTTTAAACCTGGATTATCAAAAGGTGGTGTCTCCCGAACCTTCTGCGGATCTATTGTCTCATCATCACTCGGTGGTTCATGTCCCATGGCAAAGGCTCCAATTCCTACGATAAGTAAAAACAGTGCCAGGACCCCCGTTCCAAAAATAAGCCATATTTTTTCATATTTATATAAGTGCATCTTCTCACCTGCTTTTTCCGATTTATAAATACTTTAATTGAATGAAAGCGCTGTCCTTTTGTCACAGCCTATTCAAATACAAGGAAAATACGCCGAACCATGTAGCCAGTAAAAATCCACCAATAAGCAGTACTAACGTAAACGTTCCAATGAGTTGTTTTTCTTCAGGTGCTTCATGTTTTGGCTTCATAACCTTCTCTGCTCGAGATGGCTTATTGGTTGCTGTAGGGATTGATTCCTTCATTGCTGACCTCCCCTTTCCTTTAATCTGATTTCATTGTAAAACGACCACACCAGTTAGATTGTGATATTTATCACATTCTAAAATAATATTTTGACAACTTTATAACTTTGAAAAGCATGACCATTTTTTAAAGCAACTTGACAGCTAAATTTAATTGGTATTATTGCGGGTATTGGACCCGCCGTTATTAGTCAGTTTCGTTACTTTGGATTGCCCCTAGTCGCCATTGCTCTTGGGTCTATTGAATTTAAACGCTTAACTTCTCTATAGAAAAGGAAGGAAAAAGCTATGAATCAGCAGGATATGGATAAAAAAAAGAGAATATTGCTAGAGGCTACGGAGCCTTTTTGCTAATCAAGGCGCATTGATGCAATCTCAGTACGTGAGATCTGTTCCACGGCAAATGTGATTGTGTCCGCCAATGAACGATCCTATTCAGGATTTAAAGGAGAAAAATATGTTAACGACACAACAATTAAACAATATTGAACAATTGCAAAAAGAGTGTGAAACACATGATCATTTACAGCTAAAGCTTAACTGGGAATTACTTAGAAGCCGCGGGACGGATCAGCTGGATTTTCTTCATTATGAAAATGGTGAGCTTGTAGCGTTTTTAGGATTGTACGCTTTTGGTTCTACAGTCGAAGTATGTGGCATGGTTCATCCAAGTAAACGACGAAGAGGACATTTTCAGCACTTGTTCCAATTAGGAATGGAGAAGGTCAAACAAAACGGATACAAGAAAATCTTGCTGAATGCCCCTGCGGGCTCCGATACCGCAAAAGCTTTCTTGAGTAAACAAGGTGCTGAGTATGCCTTCTCTGAGCATCAAATGCAATGGCAAGAAAGACTTCTTGAAGCAACAGATGGTATTCTTCTGAGACAAGCAACAGTAGAAGATTATGATATGCGCGTACGAATATCCGTTACGGCGTTCGGGCTGGACGAAGAAGACGCTAGATTGATGGAAAGCGAAACCTTAGGGGATAACACTGAATTACTCATGATTGTCGTGGATAAAAGAACGGTAGGGAAAATTCGGGTAAGTCGGGAAGAGGGGCAAGCATGGATATATGGATTTTCTATTTTGCCAGAATACCAGGGCAAAGGAATAGGCAGAAAAGTGTTGCGCCGAGTCATTAAAGAGCAGAACTTGGCTGGTTACTCCGTACACTTGGAAGTTGAAACGAAAAACGATCATGCACTAGGGTTATATGAATCGGTTGGATTCAAAGCGGTACATGCACAAGATTACTATACGTATCAACTGATTCCCTCTAAATAAATTTGCGCTTGCGTTAAAGTATACTAATGTAAAAAGGAGATATCTCTAAGATCACTCCATGATCCTTTGAGACATCTCCTTTATTTTAATTTGCTTAGAGTATTCCTTTATAGCCTGCAGATTTCCTTCGGGCAGCCTTCGCAATGACATATATTCTGTAGCCTTTTCATATCTAGGATAACAAGATGTCCTTGAGCATTATCAACAATCTGTTCCTTCCTCAAATGGCTTAACAGACGGTTCACTGTCTCTCTTGTTGCCCCAATAAGATTAGCTATTTCAGTGTTCGTAAACTTTTTGGTCATGACTATTTTACTGCCTTGCTCCTCCCCATAGCTATTCGCCATCCTTATCAAAGTAGAAGCCAAAGCTCCATCCTTACCGTATAGGAGCAAATCTCTCATTTTGTACTGTGTACACGTATGCATATCTGCCAGCCATTTTAATATTTCTAAAGCAAGGTCATGATCCTGCCATAATAAAAGCTCCAGGTCATGCTTGCTAATTACACCAAGCTCACAAGCTTCTTGAGCTATAGCTGTAAAACCAAATTGGGTCTGCACTGAAAATGAATATTCCCCGAGCATATCTCCCTCACGGTAGTAAAATAAATCATAATCTCTTCCATCAGCTGATGGCTTTGTTAGCTTAACCGAACCACTTAAAATATAATAAAGTTTATCTGCCTTTTCTCCTTCAAGAAAAATAGGGGTATCCGCTGCCATTTTTACCGTTGTCATAATGTCTTTTAACTTTAATAGACTTTTCTCCGAAAAATGAGCTGTATTAGATGTTGAAACACCGTTATGGACTAGGTTTATTGAACACTTCTGAATATGTTTTTGCATACCTAACACCATCCTTCTTTGTGAATGAATTCACTATCTCTTACTCTTATCATAATCATTTATGATGGTAAAAGGAGGATGATATTGTGTCAAATTACGTACATTACTAGGAAAATGACAAGAAAAGCGCTTGAACCTCCTATTTTTATATTTATGGCAAAATTACATCTGCCTTTGTTACCTCTCTAGGCTTCACTTGAAGCAGCTGCTTGTTTAGAGGTCCACCAGCTATCGTGATAAAGTATTGTCCAGGTAGTAAATCAGTTACACCAAAATACCCATTACTATCCGTCTCAAAAGCACCTATTATAGTTGGACCATTGTTTCCTCTACTTAAAGTAATAGGTACACCTGTTAAAGGTTCACCGTTCTTGTTTACAAGCCTCCCTAATAGATGTCCATTTGATGCTTCTTTCCAAGAATGTGTTGGCACGTTCATCTCAGTTGAAAACGGAGGGCTCCCCCCATTCCACTCTGTAGACTCTACTAAGGATTGTAATAGATGTGCTCTTGGGCTATTGTCATTACTCCAAACATTGTAGACATACGGACTAATTCCTTCCACATGTTGACCTGCTTGAGATGGAGCTAACGCTCTATTAATCTGTGAAATACTATTAGGAATTGTATTCATATAGAGAGCTGGTCCAATCACCATTCCGCGATTGCGCGGTAGGTCTTTTTGCCATTCAATCCAGGCATTATATCGATTTGCACGTGCAGGATCTGCATCATTGTCGTAGTTCATTACGAATGTGTAATCAAGATAGCCTTCCTGTACCCATTTTTTCCAGTTCTGATGGGCCCGCTGTACAGGATCTAAATTCCACCAGTCATTCGTTCTTGGATCAGCAAAGCCCCATGATAAAACAGCTGCGCTGACTACTGTATCTATATTGATGGCTGTTGCTTCTAAATATATACGTTTAACAGCTGCATCAACCTGCTGAACCTTCCATTCAAGCCACTCCTGATCAGAAGGATGAGGTCGATCTAAACGTCCCGTTTCCTCTTGGAACCTTTGTAGAGCTGTAGGGTTGTAACCGTACCATCCAAATGGCTGCCCTCCTGGATTTTCAGGATAGCGTACATAATCTAGATGAATACCATCCACTTGATAATGAGTTAAAAGATCTTGCACAATATGCACAAAATGCTCCACAACCTCAGGGTGACCAAAGTCAACATACGGCTGCATCACATTACCGATTGAACCGTCATAGCCTTTGGTAATCCACGTCTCTTCATCAGAAGCATGTGGTCCATATACGTTATAAATGTGGTTAGGGTCCTGAGGAGCACCACCATAAATGCTGTGCCACATTGGCCCCAATACGACCCAGGCGTGGACCTCAATCCCTTCCTGATGAGCCTTCTCTAGCAAATACCCTAGCGGATCAAAGCCAGGTACAACGCTCGGGTCTTGAGTAAATGGTAAATACTCACTCACATAATAAGCATCATGCCGACGGACTACCTGAGCAATAATAGCGTTCATATTTGCCGCCTTTACATCGGCTACAAGCTGATCAATTTGCTGTGGGGATTTTAACCCTAACTCAAAGGCTTGTACCCAAAAAGCCCGATAAGAACCATCCTCTTCCCCTGTAGAAGCCTGAGCTTGTACACCTTGAAAAGAAATTCCTCCTAGCACCAAAATGACAATCCCTACGACTAACAAAATACGTTTTACACCTGACAATCGCACCTACTCCCTTCTTTAATGTATTGTTTACATCAACAATCAAAAATGAAGAATCCCCCTCTCTTCTCATAATGATTAATTTTCAGAACTAGATAAGGTAAGCTCTGTATCCTGACTTGGATCAAAGCGTGATACAATATTTGCCGTAAGTAGATGAGACAACACCGTATAGACACCAGGAAACAGAAATAAGAATCCAACCACAGTCAAAGCTAGTAAAACTCCTAAAGAAAGAATCTGAATGAATGCTCCAAGTGTATAAAGTGGGTATTTAATTAACAGCTTTAAGCTAAGTAGCATACTTTCCTTCAAGGAATGCTTGTATTTCACATATAATGGGATCGTATAGATTTGACTAACCAATATCATAGAAACAAAGTAGGTTTGAAAGCAGGCTAGTACAAAGGTAGGATAGCTTTCCGTCTGTCCCCAATACCACCAAGAGGAAATAACAATAAAGATAAAAAAGCTTGCCGCAACACTAAAGCAAAGCCCACCCCAAAAATAGGTTTTTAAACCTTTAAAAAATACCTTGATTCCAACTTTTTCTCCCTCTAGTGCCTGTTGATTCGAATAGGTTAATACCATTTGCAAGGGGCCTAAAAGCAAGACAATATAGACAAAGGAATATGGAATAGGGATGAGAAAAAAAGAAGGAGATAAAATGACTACACACAACAAACTGAGTAAAACAAGAAGGACAATATGCTGGTAAAACTCCTTTACAGCCATTCGTAGAACATGTGTTAAGCTACCCACAGCCTTCTCCTCCTAACCTCTTGGATACTCACATCATCGTGAATGATGCTTCCAATTTATATTCGCTGCTCTGTTTGCTTATCAAATAAATGCATACGACTTAGGTTAAAGACAAAATCATGCTGAGATCCTGCATGAATGACACTCTCCCCATTTACTTTCGCTGTCACCATTCGTTCTCCTACTTGAAAGTAAACTAAATTCTCACCACCAAGGTGCTCAACTACGTCAACCTTAACACTGATCTTGTTTTGCATAGGGATATTAAAAGCAAAATTTACATCATATATATCCTCTGGTCTCAAACCAAATATAACTTCTTTTCCATCATAAGCCTTATAACTTTCTATTAGATTAGCAGGAATTTCATAGCTTTGCTGTTCCACCCATAGCTTATTTTGCTCGAGTCTAGCATTCATAAAATTCATAGGTGGAGACCCTATGAAGCCAGCCACAAACATGTTGATGGGATTGCGGTAAAGCTCTCTCGGAGAGGCAATCTGTTGTATGACGCCATGATTCATAACCACAATTCGTTCACCTAGGGTCATGGCTTCAACCTGATCATGTGTAACGTATACGATCGTAGCCCCTAATCTTTTATGTAATTGAGCCAGTTCAATTCTCATTTGTACTCGTAATTTGGCATCTAGATTGGAAAGCGGTTCATCGAATAAAAATACTTTGGGATTACGCACAATGGCTCGACCTACAGCTACACGCTGACGCTGTCCCCCACTTAGCTCCTTTGGCTTACGATTAAGTAATTCAGACAAACCTAAGATTGATGAGGCATAATCCACCTTTTCCTTAATTTCTTCTTTAGGATGCTTCATATTCTTGAGTCCGAAGGATAAATTTTCTTCAATAGACATATGTGGATATAAAGCGTAATCTTGGAACACCATGGCAATGTCCCTATCCTTTGGATGCATACGATTAACAATCCGATCTCCAATTAGAATGTCTCCTTCTGTTTGCTTTTCAAGCCCTGCTATCATTCTTAAGGAGGTTGTTTTGCCACATCCCGAAGGGCCAACAAATACTACGAACTCTTGATCCTTAATCTCAAAGCTGGCATCCTTAACGGCAGTGAAGGTCCCGCCCTTTTTATCATCCATAAACGTCTTCGTTACACGTTGAAACTGTATGTTTGCCATCTGGAGATCACCTAGCCTTTCACTGCTCCAATAGTAATTCCTTGTAGGAAATAACGCTGCAAGGCGAAAAATAAAATAAACATAGGTAGCGCAGCTAAAACAGAACCCGCCATTAAAGCTCCATAGTCTGTTGCATCCTGAAACTTAAAGCTTGCTAATCCAACCTGTATTGTTCTCATTGAGCTTGACTGAGTAACTAGAAAGGGCCAGAAAAACTCGTTCCATGTCGCCACAAATGTAAATATCGCTAGTACAGCTAAGCCCGGCTTTGATATAGGAAGAATAACCTTACGAAACACCCTCAGCTCACTACAGCCATCAATTCTAGCTGCATCTATTAGTGTTGAAGGCAAGGTAGACATATACTGCTTCATTAAAAAGATATTCCCTACACTGACGATCATAGGTAGCATGATTGCTGTATACGTATTACCTAGATTAAACACATTCACAACCATAATATAGACCGGAATTAAAGTGACCTGAGCAGGGATCATCATCGTGGCAAGTAAAACCCAAAAAATCGTATTCCTCCCAGGAAACTTAAGCTTAGCGAACGCATAACCCGCCAAGGAAGCAAAAATAACATTAGAGATTGTTAAAATTGTAGAAACATACAAGCTATTTAGTAGCCACCTAATCGCATCTGTTGTGGTTAAAAAGCGAATATATGTAGATATACTCATATTTGATGGAAACCATTCCGGTCGAAATGAAGCTGAAATAGCGGTATCTCTGAAGGACGAGATAAACATCCAATAGAGTGGAATCATCGTTATAATGACCCAACCAATCAACAATCCATAGCTAATGACACGAAAGAGGATACGCTTTCGAATTCTTTTTTGCTCAGCTTGTAAATCTTCTTGTAGTTGCTGCTGTAGAGGAGCTGGATTTGTATTGATCTGCATCTCTCATTCCCCCTTAGTATTCCACATCACTAGATAGGACTTTGAATTGAACAATAGAAGCCACAATAATGACAGCTCCTAAGACAAAGGATTCTGCTGCTGCCAGTCCGAATTTATAATAGACAAACGCATGCTGATAAATCAGATAGGCAATTGTTGTTGTAGCAAAGTTAGGTCCCCCTTGAGTCATAATATAGATGCTCATAAAAACCTGAAACGAGTAAATTATTCCGATTACAAGCAAATATAAAGTTGTTGGCCTTAGTAAGGGCCATGTGATATTCCGAAATTTAGACCACGCACTAGCATAATCAATATCTGCTGCTTCATATAACGTTTTAGGTATTCCACCCATAGAAGCTAAATACAAAATGAGACCTGCTCCATGTCCGGTCAAATACGTCATAAACATGATTGAAAACATCGCTGTATTGCTTCGACCAAGCCACATCACATTGTCCATTCCAAAGAGACCCAGTACCATATTTAATAACCCTGTTGTAGTAGGATCATAAATCCAAAACCAGACAAGAGCAATCGTTACACCGGATGCTACTGTTGGTAGGTAGAGGGTAGCCTTAAAAAATGTTTGCACCCTTGATGTTCGTGGAAAAATGAGCACAGCTAGACATAACGTAATCGCTACATTTAGAGGAACCGTGCCTACTGTGAAAATAAATGTGTTCCACATGGACTTCCAGAAAATAGGATCATTAACCATTGTCCTATAATTATCCAGACCAATCCAAGTTGAACCGAGTACATGATACTCCTGGAAGCTCATCACTAATGCATATCCAACTGGATAGAGTGTAAACACTAGAAATAAAAGAACAGGTGCAGCAATAAATACGTAGCACCAGCCATAGTCTCTAAAAAATTGTCCAGTCCTGCTAAACGCGGGCTTTTGTGAGGTTTGTTTTGCTGCTTTCATTTCAGAGCCCCTCTTCATATCAGGGAGAGGAACCCCCTCTCCCCATTAATATTTCCTCGTTCAGTTATTGCCCAAATATAGTTTGATTGGCCTGTTTAAACCTATCTAATGCTTGTTCTGGACTCATTTCTCCATTCAATACGCCTTGGAAGGTTGGAATAATAACCTCCGTTCTAAACTGATCATCCAGTGCTCCAACTTCAATGCTGATATCGTTTGGAGGAAGGACAAGACCAGCCAATACATTCGCTGCCTCTTCATTATAAGGAGCTACCTTTGATTCGAATTTACCTTCAGCTCCTTTATGCACAGTAGGTAAAGCTAGGTCTACAGCAGCCTTTCCAGCTTCTGCACTTGTAAGATGCTCCAGGACCTTGATACTATTAGCCACATGCTCATCACTGGCATTTCTTTGGGTGAAGAGCATGTATCCCTCTGCTCCACCGAAGGCAATCTGCTGTTCCCCTTCATTATGAGGAATTGGTAAAAGGATAAAATCAATTTTTTCTCCTTCAATTTCTCCCTCTTCGATTTGCTGATTACGTGCTTCTACTACAGGGTCAAAATAAGGAATAGCTCTGCCAAAGAATAAAGCCTGGTGATTATAAAATAACTCCATTCTCTTAGCCGGATCAATAGCAGCCGTTTCTCTTGGCATAATGCCTTCATCTAACAAGCTTCTAATGTATTCCATCGTCTCAAGGATTTCATCACCCGTCCAAGTTAAAGCGCCTGAGGTATCTACACGGTAAGGTAGACCATTGTTCATAGCTAAATGCACAAGAAGCTCCTCATTGGTTCCTTGGAAGACAAAGCCATACTGCTGATCCCCTGCACTGTTAGTCTGGTTTGCTTTTGCAGCCAGTTCCTTAAATTCACTCCACGTCCAGCCGTTACGCTGAATCTTTTCGTAGTCAATTCCTGCTTCCTCCATAAGCTGCTTGTTTCCTCCCCAAACGTGAAGAAACATGTAGATTGGTAGTCCGTATAATCCTCCGTCATAGCTCATGTGCTCGATTGCTACTTGATCAAAATCACTCACATCAACATTCAGCCTATCCTTAAGGTCAACGGTTAAGCCTGTTTGCACATATTTAGCCTGTGGCTTACCAAAGTAAATATCAGGTGGGGTTCCTGAGTTTAAAGCAATGTCAAATTTCTGTGGTCCTTCTGCCCAGGATAGATATTCATATTCGATTTTAATATTTTCATTTTCTGCTTCAAAGGATTTTATAAGCTCTTTCAACTCATCCTCATATTCTTCATGCACAGGATACGTCCATACTTTAACCGTATCTGTAGCTCCCGAACCACCTGTGTTATTACTACAAGCAGACACAAAAATTAAAGCGAAAATAAATAGTAACCATACGCCCTTTTTCATCATGATCCCCCTTTATACATTGTCATATTATTATCATAGGCTCTTATAGCCTTATGAACCGAACCTGATTCCTTCTGTAGCAGACTCTCAGCTGTTTGAACATCAATTTGACAATGGTGCATAACAATCGCAAGCTTCGGTCGTTCTCCTGACTCCTTGAATAGCCGCTGAGCTTCTTCCTTTGAGCAGCCAGTTGCTATCGCAATAATATGCTGGGCTCGATCAATTAATTTCTTGTTTAACGGCTGAACATCAACCATTAGATTATCATATACCTTACCCAGCTTAATCATGGCTGCCGTCGTAAGCATATTAAGCACTAGCTTCTGCGCTGTTCCTGCTTTCATTCGAGTTGAACCTGAGATAACCTCTGGCCCAACCTCAATTGAAATATGTAGATCACCATACTCATGTAATTTAGCCTTTGCATTACAAGTAAACGAAACAGTTTTAGCCCCTCTTTTACGCGCCTCTTTAAGTGCCCCAATGACATAAGGAGCTCTTCCGCTAGCCGTAATTCCTATAACAATATCCTGTTCCGAAATGTCCTTCTGATCCATATCAAGAGCTCCTAGTTCTTCACTATCTTCGGCTCCTTCCACTGCTTGAAAGACAGCTTGATCTCCACCAGCGATTATACCTTGCACTAAATGAGGCGGAGTTCCGTACGTTGGAGGACATTCTGAGGCATCAAGCTTACCTATTCGACCACTTGTACCTGCACCTACATAAATCAGTCTACCTCCACTGTTTATCGACTTAACAATCTCATTGACAACTAAAGCAATTTGTGGAATTTCCTCTTTAATCTTAATCGGGACCAAATGATCTTCTTCGTTGATCGTCTCTAATATCTCTGTGGTGGTTTTCCTGTCAATTTGAGAGGATCTCTGATTTTGCTGTTCCGTAATTAAGCTCTTAATATTTTCCATGGAAACATCCTCCACTTTTGTTTATACTGCTATTATAAAATAATAAAAAATTATGTCAATATTAATATTTTTCTGTAAAATAAATTTTCAATGTCTTATACTCTATGCTTCATAAATCTTTTTCATGCAAAAAACCTCAGCCACTTATGTTGGGCCAAGGTTTTTTATAAATTAATTATTCATAATTAGCGTATGGATAAAATCATTGATTTATCGATTTTCAGCAATTAATGTTTCAAGTGCACGATCATTAGCTTGAATAGTAAAGTCTAGATCCTCTTGCGTATGAACAATTGAAATAAACATTCCTTCATATTGAGACGGTGGAATGTATACCCCATACTCAGCCATCAATTGAAAATACCTAGCAAAGCGTTTTAAGTTCGATGCGCTTGCTTGCTGGAAATTATGCACAGGTCCTTCATTAAAGAAAAATCCTACCATGGAGCCTACTCTGTTAATTGTATAAGGAATTCCATGCTTTTCTGCATTGTGACGTATGCCCTGCTCTAGGTACGCGCCTTTTTCCTCTAGTAGCTCATAGCTTTCAGGTGTCATTAAGGACAATGTCTCATATCCAGCCGTCATAGCTAGCGGATTTCCAGAAAGTGTGCCTGCTTGATAAATTGGCCCTACCGGAGCAACCTGCTCCATGATTTCCTTTTTACCACCGTAAGCACCTACAGGTAAACCACCACCGATTACTTTTCCAAAGCAGGTCAAATCTGGGGCGATATTGAATCTCCCTTGAGCACAGCCATAATCAACACGGAAGCCTGTCATAACCTCGTCAAAAATAAGCAATGCTCCATTTTCCTCCGTAATCGATCTCAAGCCTTCTAAAAAGCCAGGCTGTGGAGGTACAACACCCATATTTCCAGCTACAGGCTCTACAATAATAGCAGCAATATCACCTCCAAATTGCTCAAAAGCTGCCTTGACGCTTTCCAAATCATTGTAGTGTACAGTAATCGTGTGATTAGCTATGGATTCCGGGACGCCTGGTGAATCTGGTAGAGCTAGAGTGGCAACACCAGAGCCAGCTTTTATCAAAAGGGAATCAGCATGTCCATGATAGCAGCCAATAAACTTGATAATTTTGTTCTTTTTTGTGTAGCCTCTCGCTAGTCTTAACGCGCTCATTGTTGCCTCAGTACCTGAGTTGACCATTCTTACGATATCCACCGCAGGGACTCGATCGACAACAAGCTGAGCGAGCTTCGTTTCAATCAACGTTGGCGCTCCAAAGCTCGTTCCATTTTCAGTCACTTTCTTTAAAGCTTCCACAACCTGTGGATGAGCATGTCCGGCAACTAGTGGTCCCCAAGAAGCAACATAATCAACAAATTCATTACCATCTAAATCATAGACCTTCGAGCCTGCCCCACGCTCAAAGTAAATAGGATTCATTTCTACTGATTTTAGAGCACGAACCGGGCTATTCACTCCACCAGGAATGACTTTTTTTGCTTCTTCAAACGCGTTGATCGATTTTTCATATCTATGACTCATTTTGATCATCTCCCAACCATTTTGCTACTTCCTTAGAATGATACGTAAGAATCATGTCTGCTCCAGCCCTTTTGAAACCCGTTAATAATTCTAAAACTACTTTCCGCTCATCAATCCAGCCCTGCAACCCTGCAGCTTTAACCATGGAATACTCTCCACTTACATTATACGCAATCACAGGGAAGGCAAATTGATCCTTCACTTCTCTAATAATATCCATGTACGCCATAGCTGGTTTAACAATGAGCATATCCGCTCCTTGCTCGATATCAGCCTGAGCCTCACGAAGCGCCTCTAGTCGATTAGCTGGATCCATTTGATAGGTTCGGCGATCTCCAAATTGAGGTGTGGAATGGGCCGCATCTCGAAATGGTCCATAGAAGGAAGACGCGAATTTTACCGCATAGGACATGACCGGAACATTTTCAAATCCAGCTTCATCTAACCCCTTACGAATAGCATAAACAAAGCCGTCCATCATATTAGATGGAGCAATGACATCTGCACCAGCCTCAGCCTGTGAAACAGCCGTCTGTGCTAACAGCTCTAAAGATTCATCATTAAGAATCTGTCCTTCCCTTACAACTCCGCAGTGCCCGTGGTCTGTAAACTGGCAAAGACAGGTATCTGCTATAACGACTAGTTCTGGAGCTATTTTCTTTACAACACGAATCGCTTCCTGCACAACCCCATGCTGATGATACGCTTGTCCTCCTACTGCATCCTTCTCATCTGGAATACCAAATAAAATAATAGAGGGAATGCCAAGCTCTTTAATCTCCTGAATCTCCGCTGGCAATAGATCTAATGAAAAGTGATAAACGCCTGGCATTGAAGGTATTTCTTTCTTAATGTTCTCCCCTTCCACAACAAACAACGGATAAATCAAATCATTAACTGAAAGGGTTGTCTCTCGAACCATCTTACGTAATCCTGTACTTGAACGTAATCTACGATGTCTGGCAAACTCACTCATGGCTTACACCTGCTTCCTTGTAAAGTAAAACTCGATTTCATTAACTAATGCTTCTCCTGTATAGGGAGTAGCCTCTATGTGAACATTCATACCGTAATCCTTAGCCGTTTGAGCTGTAATTGGTCCAATGCAGGCAACAATTATGGGGGATGTATTCCAATCTAATTGAAGGTCATTCTCCTTAAGCAAGGCCATAAAATGCTTGATCGTAGAACTACTAGTAAACGTAAGCACATCCAGTTGATTACGAGCAAGCATAGAGATGAAATCTTGAACATCCTCCTGCCTGTGCTTGACTTTTACCGTTTCATAAACAATGATCTCAAGAACATCAATCTCATAATCCTCTAAGGTTTGCTTTAACTGCTTCCTAGCCAAATTTCCCTTTGGAAAAAGCACACGCTCCCCAGCAATTATTTTGCTACTTAATTCAGCCCCGAGCTCCTCTTGCTTAGCCTTCGATGGCATGAAGTCAACCTTCCATCCGGCTTGAATAAGTACTTCTTTTGTGATTGGGCCAACCGCTGCAATTCGAATATTTTTTAAAGCTGGACGTTCCAGCCACTCCTCATATCCAAAAAACTCACGACAGCACTGCATGAAGTACCTCACACTGTTGACACTTGTGAAGATGATCCAGCTAAACGATTCTAGGTTCTTCAGTACGTGCTGAATCTCCTGGTGCTGGTCTACTTTTCGAGTTTTAATCAAAGGAAAAAGATAAGGAGTTGCTCCCTTAGCTTCCAGCATATCCAGCATGGACTTTGCTTGGTTTGTTGCTCTTGTAACAGCTATGTGTTTTCCCTCTAGAGATCGTTGTACATGTTCCCTACTCATCGGCTTCTTAGTCGTCCAGTTGACTTCTTACTTCATCTAAAATCTCCTTTGCTCCTTGCGCAAAGAGACGATCAGCAAGCTCTTTACCAGCTTGACTAGGCTCTGCACCTACTACATTTTCCTTAATTAACTTTGTCCCATCTGGCTTACCTACCAATCCAGTTAATGTTACCTGTCCATCAACCATTTTAGCATAAGCAGCGACAGGGACCTGACAGCCACCTTCAATCCGAGCTAAAAAGGCTCTTTCCGCTTGAACCTCGATTCCCGTTTGAGTATGGTGAATACGCTGCAGGAGTTGAATAAGGTCTTCATCCTGTAGACGGCATTCAATTCCCAATGCGCCTTGTCCAACGGCCGGTAGACAATGCTCCGGCTCCAAGAATTGTGTTACTGTTTCCTCAGACCACCCCATGCGCTCCAAGCCAGCTGCTGCCAAAATTATAGCATCATACTCCTCTTCCTTTAGCTTTCTCATACGAGTATCGATGTTCCCCCGTATCCATTTCACTTCTAAATCAGGTCTGAGAGCTAAAAGCTGCGCTGATCGCCTCAAGCTACTTGTTCCTATAACTGATCCAGCAGGAAGCTGCTCAAGTGTTACACCTTGATTAGAAATAAGAACATCGCGAGCATCTACGCGTCTTGGAATACATCCAATGGTCAACCCTGCTGGGAGAACAGCAGGCATGTCCTTCATACTATGAACGGCACAATCAATTTCCTCATCAAGCATAGCCTGTTCGATCTCCTTTACAAACAGCCCCTTTCCTCCAACCTTGGAAAGCATGACGTCGAGAATTTGATCTCCCTTCGTTACCATTTCTTTAATTTCAAAATGGTAGGGTAAGCCTAAGCCTTCTAATTGCTTAATTACCCATTTTGTTTGAGTTAACGCCAAGGCACTTTTTCTCGAGCCAATCACAATCGTTCTTTTCATTCAGCTTCATCCTTTCCTAAAACAGCAAGCTTTCTAACAGATTTAGAGCAAGCATTGGTAAAATGCAAATGAGCAGGGCTAACCAGTCGCTAGCCATATTTATGTCCATAAATGGAAGGTAGAAAATAGATTTGATAACACATAGTTCACAACAAGGATGAAAAAGCAGATTACATTTAGCTCTGTAATCCGTTTACCTGTCCAGCCTCGTACAACCCTCTGAAATAAATAAATGGTATACATAAGTAAAACAAAAACGGATAGAATAACCTTTGAATCAAATATCCACTCCGCCCCTTCAAGCGTATGAAAAGCCCATATAGAGCCCAATATAAGGCTCAGAAAGAGCAAAGGAACAGCGGCAATATTAAGAAAAAAAGAAGCCTTGTCCAGTTGAGCCAAGCTAGGCCCCCTCTTCATTTGATTATTCCACTTTTTTTGTTTTAATAGTCTATGCTGATAGAGATAGATGACCGAGAATATAGCAGAAAGAGTAAAGGCCGCATAGCTTAAAAAGGCCATTGTGATATGAATAACTAGCCATCCTGATGTAAAATGAGTAGCTAGCTCCTCTGAAATGTTTCTGCTCTCCAAAAACATGCTCATAGCCATAATTGAAAATCCGACCACATTTGTGAAGAATAAAAAGATATCCATTCTAAAAAAGATATTCACCAATAAGCTTAACGTAATGAGTAACCACGAAAACAAAAACAATGTATCAAATTTCGACCAAAATGGAAGTGCCTCCTGAAGAAACACTTGACTGACATAAATCGTCTGCGAAATCCAAACAATAGAAAGCAACCAGAAGGCAATTTTGTTTGCCTTCCGGTTGTTTTGTAAGAAATCAAAGAAATAGAAAAGGACACTACAGGCATAGATTACAATAATTAAATCATACAAAATACTTTGTATATGCACCTGCTAACCTCCCTTTACTGATACATAATAGGAAGTTTGACAGAAGCCGATTCCTTTAGTGTTTGTTTCCTTTTATTTTCTATAGCTTGTGCAAGCTGCTTTGCATTTTCAATTTTCTCCTGCTCTACAAGCTCATCCTCTAAGGCAAAAATCTGAGTAAACATATCTAGAGATTCCTTAGAATGAGGCTCCGCAGCCATCTCTTTAACCCTAGTAATAGGATCACGAAGCAATTGATTAATAATGCTCTTCGTGTGCTTACGAATCACCTTCAATTCTCTTTCATCTAACTCTGGACATTTATTCATAATACTTTGCATCGTTTCATCCTGAATAGCTAACGCTTTTTGTCTCAGCGCTGAGATAATAGGGACAACACCAAGAGTGTGAACCCACTTTTGAAACTGATCAATTTCATCCTTAATCATCAGCTGAATTTTTTCAGCTTCACGTTGGCGTTCCTGTATATTAGCCTGTACAATTCCGTTTAGATCATCAATATCATATAGGAATGCGTTCTCTACTTGATGAATGTCAGGATCAAGGTCACGTGGTACAGCTATATCGATAAAAAACAGGGAATGATGCTGACGTTTTTGCATCACTTTTTCAACTAAAGCCTTATCCACCATATATTCGTTAGAACCTGTTGAACTGATAACGATGTCCACTTTAGCCAAACAATCTGCTAGCTGATTAAGCTCATAAGCTTGCCCATTCATTTTTGCTGCTAGCTCACGCGCTCGATCAAATGTCCGATTCACCACATATATATCTGTAACACCTTGTCCAGCAAGATGTTTTAATGTTAATTCACTCATCTTCCCTGCACCTAAAATAAGGACCGACTTTCCGGCAAAATGACCAAAAATCTTTTTTCCTAGCTCAATGGCCGCATAGCTCACAGATACCGCGTGTTCACCAATTTGAGTCTCAGCATGCGCTCTTTTGGCCATCGTAATCATCTGTTTAAAGAGCATGTTAAAAATAGTACCTGTTGTACCCTGCTCTTGAGCCATAAAGAAAGCATCCTTAATTTGTCCTAGAATCTGAGTTTCACCTAGCACCATTGAATCCAATCCTGCAGGAACTTCAAATAAATGCTTTAATGCTGTTTCATTTTCCTTAACGTCAAGATAGGGAGCAAAATCTTCCTTGCCCACTTGGAACCATTCAGACATGAAGGTCTTTATAAAGTGACGTCCCGTATGCAGTTGATCCGCTACAGCATAAATTTCCGTTCTATTACATGTAGCTACAATGACACATTCTAGGATACTTTTCATTTGGCGAAGCTGAATTAGAGCTTCTGGTAAGCGATCAGCATCAATCGTAAATTTCTCACGAATATGAACTGGGGCCTTTTTATAATTAATTCCTATAGATAAAATGTGCAAGCGACTCACCCCCACAAAAAACTAAATCTACAATCATTTTTCCCTAAAAAACCGCTACTAGTCTTGTCGCTTAATATTATAACAAAAATAGACGAAACATATGAAATAAAAAGCTTGATTTTGTGAAAACTGTTTGAATTAATCCCTACACTTTTTCCCAAAACACTGTAAATCATGGTACACTAGAGTGGATGCAAGATCAAATGTTATATAATTTCTAGCCAAAATGCTGGAAAGTGAGGGGGGCAGTCCATGCAGAATAGATTATATAAGTCGAGAAATGACAAAATTTTAGACGGTGTGTGTGGAGGAATAGCCAGATACTTCAACGTAGACGCTGTATTGATCCGATTAATTTGGGTTATCGCCTCGATCTTTCTTGGTCAAATTTTCTTTGGGGTTATTGCTTACCTAATAGCTATGATCATCATTCCTACTGAACCAGGAAATCATCGTACTCAAAAGATAAACAAAGAAACTGATGAACAGCAGGAATATACTCAAAATGAATCTGCTATGCAGAACTCTTCAAATAGTAGTATGGATGATTACAATGATGAAAAAAGTTATTCTCAGCGCTCTGGAAGCAGCACCTCATTTCTGCTAGGGCTAATATGTATTGTAATTGGTGCTCTGGTCATTTTAGGGAATGTTTTTGACTTCAATCTTAGAACTTGGTTTAGGATGTCTAGTGATATTATTTGGCCGTCTCTACTCATTGGATTAGGCTTGCTTCTTCTAATTAGGAGACCACGCCATTAGTTAAATGATATCAGCTTTTAGGAGGACCTTCTTTTAGAATGCTTGAAGAAAAAAATAGAACTGTTATTCCAATACGGAATGACAGTTTTTTGTTTTAGGACACACTATTAGAAATTATAGGATATCTGTCCTATAACGAGGGCCACCGCTTTTTCTTATTCTTTTTAGCGTCTTCTCCCTTTTCTCCTTCTTCGTCTCCTACTATAAACTCGTTTTCATACTCTTCTTTGGGAATAGGTACGCTGGAGACCATGAGCTCATTTGCTCTGAAATCAATAACAGGGATATCATTATAGGTAAGCTCTCCATCATTTATTATGGAGTCTAATTGACCACTTCTAATTCCAGCCATAACCGTTGGTATTTGAGTCGTTATCGGTGAAGATGACTCCCATATCGGTAAGCTGGCAATAGCCTGACCTACCTCTGGATCGAAGCCCTCTACCTGTAACTCCGTTGTATTTTCATCCAATGATTGAAAAGAGCTTTCATCGTATTGTAGAGTGTTTTCTAAGTAATCGAGTGTCTGATCATTCTTCGCTTCGGCATCAGAGCATCCTGAAAGAGCAAAAATTGCAATAAGTAAACTATATGTCCATATAGGCTTCCACTTCATTTTACTCATTAGGTTGACACACCCTTCTCCTATGTTCAAAACGAATTCAAATTTTATTTACCCCTAAAAAACAAAAAAGAAACCTTATAAATTCTGATAGTGTAAAAAAGGCAGCTTTTTCTTTAAAAAGTTGCCTTTAATCTTAGATATATGAGTAAGCTCTATTTCATTATTCCTTCCATAACATGACGAACAATGTCATCGCATTGAGCAATCGCCTTCTCTAGATCATCGTTCACAACAGCATAATCAAAGTATGGTTTTTTTGAAGCCTCGTGATCTACGCGCTTTAGACGTTTAATAATATCATCCATGTCATCTCCACGGGTAACAAGGCGTTCCTTTAGCTCATCAACGCTTGGTGGTTCAATATAAACAAGGACAACATCTCCATTAAATTCCTGCTTCATTCGTAATGCACCATTGACATCAATGTCCTTAATAACAACTTTATTTTGTTCTAAAGCTTCATAGTACTTATCCTTTGGAGTCCCATACCAATTTTCATGAACCTGTTCGTACTCAATAAAAAATTGCTTAGCAATTCTATTTTTAAACTCCTCCTTGGATACGAAAAAATAAGGAATACCTTCTGTTTCACCATCCCTCATTGCTCTTGTGGTCATAGAAGGGATATATAATAAGGAGGGGTATCTATTTCGCAACTCATTAATAATGGTGTTCTTCCCCACTCCGCTAAACCCTGAGAATATAATAATCTTTCCTGACATGCATCTTCCCCCTAAACGATACGTTAAGACATTCACTAAATGATAAAGATTAGTGTTAGATTCAATAGTTGTAATTATAACATTTTATTATAGGAGCAAGTCAACTTCCTCAAGCCACTATATTGGTTAGTATTGTGTTTCCTACACGAAATAGTATTCCTAACGTTTCTTTCATTCAGGAATGTCAGAGAACTCAGATCATATATATGATAAAGACCTTCTAGATTTACATGTCTTTGAAAGAGGTGTTTTAATGGTAAAACCTTCACAGGATGCCCCTGATAACAGGAATATCCCACAGCCTATAAGGAAAGATGGTAAGGGAGCAACAGATTTGGGTCCAAGAAATGTCATGCGTGACCTCCAAAACCCTAACTTACTTGTCCCACCAGCAACGGATTCAGGAACTGTACCTAATCTAAGGTTCTCATTCTCTGATACACATATGCGCTTAGAGTATGGTGGCTGGTCACGCGAGGTCACAAAAAGAGAGCTTCCAATTGCAACCACTCTCGCCGGAGTAAACATGCGCTTGACCCCTGGAGGTGTTCGAGAATTACATTGGCATACACAAGCAGAATGGGCCTTTATGATTTTAGGAACAGCTCGTATCACAGCTGTTGATCAATATGGTCGGAGCTTTATTCATGATGTTACAGCTGGAGACCTTTGGTATTTCCCTCCAGGTATCCCTCATTCCATACAGGGCCTAGATGATGGATGTGAATTTTTACTTGTTTTTGATGACGGTGGGTTTTCTGAAAATGATACATTCACAATTTCCGATTGGTTTGCTCGTACACCAAAGGAAGTCCTTTCAGCTAACTTTGGAGTAGAAGTTGCACAGTTTGCTTCCATTCCATCCAAGCAAAAATATATATTTCAGGGTGAGATTCCTGGTCCAATACCCTCTCAGAAAACTTCGGATTCATCTACGTTGCCAC
Source organism: Bacillus horti (assembly GCF_030813115.1). Lineage (NCBI taxonomy): Bacteria > Bacillati > Bacillota > Bacilli > Caryophanales > Bacillaceae > Caldalkalibacillus > Caldalkalibacillus horti. Next base: position 237,307 of record NZ_JAUSTY010000001.1, read on the forward strand.
CTTTATCTCTGACACACCGATTATTAGCTCAAACACCTCTTCGGACGCCTGGAGGAACTGTTCGAATTGTAGACTCCACAAACTTTCCCATCTCCACAAGAATAGCTGCCGCTTTAGTAGAGGTTGAGCCTGGAGCTCTGCGAGAAATGCATTGGCATCCGAATAATGATGAATGGCAGTATTATCTCACTGGAAAAGCTAGAATGACTGTCTTTGCAGCTGATGGTACAGCTCGAACCTTTGATTATCAGGCTGGAGATGTTGGTTACGTACCTTTTGGCTTTGGACATTATATCCAAAATACAGGTAGTGAAACACTGTGGTTTTTAGAAATGTTTCAGAGTTCTACATTTGCTGATATCTCCCTTAATCAATGGATGGCTCTAACCCCACCTGAGCTTGTTAAAGAAAACCTAGATGTGGGAGAAGAACTCATTCAACATCTTCGAACAAATAAAGAACCTGTTGTAAAAAACAACTATTCAACACAGTATAGAAATGGTTTCTAGCACCGTGTAAAAACAGATATGGACCTATTTAATGGCAATATAAATATCAATTTGAGCATCTTCAGGGTCTATACTACGCTCATCATAAAGCTCAAAATCCCCTGTGTACGCTCTTTCCAAATCGGTAGACTCAGTCCATTTCCAAATATATTCCCAGGCTTCAGAGATAATCTTATAGATGGGTCCCCTGTTCGTTGTAAAAATTACATATCTTGCCGCAGGAAGGATGATTTCCTGTAAATCACCCTCTTCCTGCTCTTTCTGCCTACCTCGACTATTTTTTATGACATCCTTTATCTCTTGTTCAGAGTCATCCACACAATATCCAATGAGAAGCTTATATTCACCATCCACTTCTTTTTCATAGTCATAATAAACACTGTAGATAGCTGGAGATTCAGCCAATTGGTCAAGCTTTTCATACAAGCCAAGCTTCCAAAATTGGTTCCAATGCTCAGGAATTTGTGGCTTGTCACTCGTTTCTATAGCATTATTAGTTTTCATAGCTAAGCCGATCAAGTGAGTTTCATCAATCTCAACGATACTTGTTGGTTCACATAGACCTCTTGTTTCTCCCGAAAGGGAAGAATCCTCTCCTAAAAAAGGAGTAAGTTGCTTCTTATGATGCTGATCATGGTGGACAAAAATTTTCAGGAACCCATCGATAGAGTATTTTCTCTTCCCTTTACCAATCGTAAATTTCATAGAAGAATCATACTTCTTCTTAAGAGCATGAACAAAAGCCTTCCTTGTTTCTAAGAAAGCTACTAGAACAGCTTCTCCATCCTTAAATTCAGCTGCTTTCCTAAGAGCCTCCTGATTATGCTTTTCAATATCGATAAAAGGCGGTAAAGCTGCCCCATCCTCCATTAGTGGAACCATCTCTTCTAAATTGTATTGATCCCAATTCCAAAGATGACAAACCATCTCCTTTAATGTCCACTTTCCTTCTCCTAGTGGAGTGATCCACTGCTCTTCCGATATCACTTTTAAGTTAGACACATAGTCTACAAATGTCTCGAACTCCTCCATTGTCTTACTGTACATAGTATCTAATCCCCCTCTTTGTTTTCAATACAAGTGTAACAAAATGAACCTGACACCCTAGTGTCAGGTTCATTGAGACTTTATACCTTATAATAATTAATTATATTGCTTAGATTCAGCGTATTGATTCCCCACTTGCTTAGCTATGTCTTTAATTTTTTGCCGAAGATGGGTAGGCTCTAGAACCTCAACTCCTGCCCCGAAGCTTAAAATAAAACCATACAACCAGTTATCTTCTGGAAACAAAGATTCTACCACATAGTATCCTTGCTTATCCTTGTTAAGCTTTTCAACCCCAAACCATTCCTCAGCTAGTTGATGTGTCTTAGGGTGAAAACGAAGCACTACTTTCTGCTGGTTGGCTGGCTTATTCCACTCCTTCTGCCAAGGAATATCAGCTAATGAGATCGATTCTCTGACAAAAGCTTCATTAGTCAGATCAATGTTTTTCATCCGTTGAAGCTTGAAAAGGCGAAAACGTTCCCTATTCTGACAAAAGGCATAAAGATACCAACTGTGCCTCTTCAGCACTAACGTATAGGGCTCAACTGATCTATGAGTTCTGTCTCCTTGAGGACTACAGTATAAAAAAGTTACAACCCATTGCCTCTCTATGCTCTTCTTTAATTGTTCAATCTTATTTTCTAGTTCTGGATTATCACTCCAAGATGAAAGGTCAATAATAAATTGCTTTGTTTGCTCTAGGAAACGCTCCGCGTCATTTGTTGGAACAATACTACTAAGCTTTTCTAGAAGAAGCTGATGTGTTGTATTGGCATGAGTCGTTGATAAGCTTTGAAGAGCTGTAAATATAGCGGTCAACTCATTATTTGTTAAAATATTTCGATCTAATTTATAGCCTTCCACCAGTCCGATACCACCATTTGCCCCTTGCAGGGTCACAATCGGTATCCCTGCTTGATTAATGGACTCAATATCTCGGTAGATCGTCCGCACTGAAACCTCAAATAAGTCAGCAAGCTCTTTGGCTTGAACCTTCTTTCGGTTTAATAATAATACAACTATAGAAAGTAATCGCTCGAGTTTCATAATATGTCTAATTATTCTGCATTAAAAATAACTGGACTAATGGTTGCAACTATATAGTCATTGTCCTTAAAAGGCTCAGTATCTACAACTTTAGCTGTGATCATTCTTCCAGTAAACTGTGCAGCCTTTCCTATAGATGATTCGGAAGCTTCAACAACCTCTATAAATTCTCCTACTAAATTAGGGATAAAAACAAATGAAATGTTTCCATTTAGTAATTTTTCGAAATGATTTGGTGATACAGGTACACTGGTTAAGAAACTGTTTTTTTGTATTACTCCAAGATGAAAAGCCTCTCTATTTTCTGTCTCCATGTGTATATTAATTAAAGCCTCTTCAACGGTCACCTCTTTAAACTGATACTTTACAGGAGAGCGTAAGCTTGAAATCGCCTCCTCAATCGTAGAACCCTTCTTCAATACCGGGGTATTCAAGGGCTGTACAGGTTCTCTATTTGTCTCTTCAGTTCGATTTATGTCCACTTTTTTCTCCTCGAATAGAGTAAATTCCTTAGCCGCTGCAGCATCAGAATGAATATCTATTGCTTGGATAAATTTCTCCACTCTCTCACTCAAGCTCATCGCTTCATTTAAAGGAAGAACCTCCTGCAAGTTCGTGCTTGCGTTATGTTTCAAATACATCAAATTTTTGTAGAAGGCAAATAGATCAGAATTTGATCTTTCCTCTAGATAATCAAGTACTTGTTTTTCTGTGACTATTCCTGAAGTGTTCGGTGTTCCGTCAGAGAGCACTACAGCACAAACAGCTTGGAATGCAGCGTAGTACAAAGCGCTTACCCCAGAATTAATACTATCATTCCTTAATTCTTCCTTACCTGTCTTCAAAAAATCCCTTGACTTGTTTAAGCTCTTACGCACATATCTAGTGCTCAAAACACTTCACCCTCCTTACAGGAATTAATCCCTTTAACATTTTAAATTCAAAGGATATTAATATGTATAATTTGCCATTGAAACTAAATATTCCTGCTTAAAATGAAGGGGTTGAAAGTTTTTTTACGTATGGCTCCATATCAGCTCTATCTCACCCCTGCTTTCCCAAGCTTGCACACCATAGGGTAGAATAAAATGATCACCTTTTTGAACAGAATAGGAGTTGCGATCGTTAACTACAATTTCCCCTTCTCCATCCACAACACTAACTAGTAGATAAGCAGCTCCTTTTAGATGCCTTAGGGACTGGTGATTAAGACAATGGTATACATTAAAAAGATCGCTAGAAATAAGCTGTCTTACCTTTCCAGCTTCTTGATCAATCAGAATCTTTGGAGGAATAACGCATGATTGATGAGGAAACATGGTTACTTTTATGGCCTTCTCCAAATGTAATTCTCTTTTTTTGCCTGTTTGATCTACACGATCAAAATCATAGACTCGATAGGTCGTATCCGAGCTTTGCTGAGTTTCAAGAATTAAAGCCCCTTTGCCAATGGCATGAATGGTTCCACTTGGAACATAGAAAAAATCTCCTTTTTTTATCGAAATTCTATCCAATAGCTCATTCCAGCGTTGCTCCTCCGCCATTAGCATAAACTCCTCCGGAGAGCTAGCGTGATGACCAAGAATCAGTTCAGCCCCTTCTACAGCATCTAGAACATACCAGCATTCGGTCTTGCCAAAAGCCTCATTGTCTTCTAGCTGTTGGGCCTGAGTGTCATTAGGATGCACTTGTACAGAAAGATCATCACTCGCGTCCAATATTTTTACTAGTAAAGGAAACTCTCCCTGAACTTGAGGACCAAATAATTGAGCTTCATTCTCCCACAAATCAGCAAGAGAACTACCTTGGTAAGCACCGTCTCGCACTATGCTCTGTCCATTTGAGTGCGCTGAAATAGCCCAGCACTCTCCTGTTTTTTCATAGGGTAGCTGATAGTTAAAGCTCGCTAATCGATTCCCTCCCCAAATTCTATCTTGAAATTGAGGCACAAAAAAAATAGGCTCTTCTAACATGAAGCGTTTCTCCCATCCTCTTGTAATAATCATTCTTTGTATTTTCTAACTCTACTAAAGCATGTTTCTCCTATAAATTCAATAGTAAAGGATGGGAGCGTTTAAGGATTTAAAAAGTCAAAAAAAATCTAAGCCTTGTTACCATGTTCAGAAATTGAACAGTGTACTTTAGCTTAGACTATCATTAATATCTTTATATGAGTTCTTATTTTTATTCCTCTTCTTCTGCTCTGAACGGCTTTGAACGAATATAACCCATTAATGCATTCCATGCCTGATCCTTGCCTTGTGCTGTTTCAGCCGAGAAAGGAATGATTAACGTTCCTTTTGCTCCTAATGAATCCTTAATCAGCTTCACATGCTTCTGAACCTTCCCCTTTGGAATCTTGTCTACCTTTGTAGCCACAATGATACATGGAATTTGATTATAGGTTAACCATTCGTACATCGCCTTATCATCCCTTGAAGGCTCATGACGAATATCGATTAATTGAACAACCACTCTTAGCTGTTCTCTCGTAGAAATATACTCCTCTATAAACTGTCCCCATTTTTCACGCTCAGTCTTTGAAACTTTAGCAAAGCCGTAGCCTGGAACATCAACAAACATGAAGCCCCCATTAATTTTATAAAAATTTAATGTTTGCGTTTTTCCTGGCTTAGAGCTCGTCCTAGCCAAGCTTTTACGGTTAATCATCTTATTTATGAAAGAAGATTTTCCTACGTTAGAACGCCCAGCCAGAGCAATTTCTGGCAGGGCATTATTTGGGTATTGCTTAGGGCCGACAGCACTTATGACTAATTCTGCTTCCGTTACTTTCATTTTATTTCTCTCCCGCGTGTGCCTTTTGTTTCACTAATGCGTGCTTTAACACTTCATCCATATGCTCCACAGGAATAAACGTCAAGTCTTCACGGACACTTTCGGGAATTTCCGATATGTCCTGCTCGTTGTCCTTTGGCATGATAATGGTTTTGAGTCCAGCACGATGGGCAGCTAAGGATTTTTCCTTCAGTCCACCAATCGGTAAAACTCTACCCCTTAATGTAATCTCTCCTGTCATCCCAATAAACTTGGAAACCGGAGTACCAGATAAGGCGGATACTAGCGCAGTCGCCATTGTTATACCCGCTGATGGACCATCCTTTGGAATAGCTCCTTCAGGAACATGAATATGAATATCCTTTTTCTCATGGAAATCAGGCTCAATTCCTAGCTCTTTTGCTCGAGAACGAATGTAACTAAAGGCGGCTTGAGCCGATTCCTTCATAACCTCTCCTAACTTCCCTGTTAACGTTAGCTTTCCTTTGCCTTGCAAGACGGTAATTTCAATGCTAAGGGTGTCTCCTCCGACAGCCGTCCACGCTAAACCGGTCGCCACACCTACTTGGTCAGTTACCTCTGCTAACCCAAAGCGAAACTTAGGATTTCCTAATAAATCTTCAAGTGTATTATCCGTTACAACCACTCTCTTCTTTTCTCCGGACACGATAATCTTAGCGGCTTTACGACAAATTGTTGCCATAGCACGCTCCAGATTACGAACTCCAGCCTCTCTCGTATAGCGGCGGATGACCTTAACCACTGATTCATCCTTCACCTGCAGAGAGTTCCCACTCAAGCCGTGCTCCTTCTTCTGTTTAGGCAGCAAATAATTTAAGGCAATATGCTTTTTCTCTACCTCAGTATAGCCTGGAATATAGATCATTTCCATTCGATCAAGCAATGGACGTGGAATCGTATGAGTCGAGTTTGCTGTCGTAATGAACATAACCTTTGATAAATCATAAGGTTCTTCAATATAGTGATCACTAAATGTGCTGTTTTGTTCAGGATCAAGTACCTCAAGCATGGCTGAAGCAGGGTCACCTCTGAAATCACTAGCCATCTTATCAATTTCATCCAATAAAAAAACGGGGTTTATGGTTCCTGCCGTTTTCATTCCTTGAATAATTCGGCCTGGCATAGCGCCTACATAAGTTCGGCGATGTCCACGAATTTCAGCCTCATCACGAACTCCACCTAATGATATGCGAACAAATTCCCTTTCTAGTGACCTAGCAATAGAACGCGCTAATGACGTTTTCCCTACCCCTGGAGGACCCACTAAACACAAAATAGGTCCTTTCATTTTATTCACTAGCTTTTGAACAGAAAGATACTCAAGCACGCGCTCTTTGGGCTTTTCTAGACCATAATGGTCTTCATCTAGAATTTCTTCTGCTTTATTAATATCAATTTGTCCTTCTGATTGCTTAGACCAAGGTATGGATAACAACCAATCAATATAAGTGCGGATGACACTGCTCTCAGCAGATGTTGGAGGCATTTTTTCATAGCGCTCCAGCTCTTTTTCTATTTTTTTTCTTATCCGTTCAGGAACATTGGCCTTCTCCATTTGCTGGCGAAGCTCTTCAATTTCTCCTGTCCGTCCTTCTTTATCCCCAAGCTCCTTCTGAATAGCCTTCATCTGTTCCCTAAGGTAGTATTCCTTCTGTGTCTTTTCCATCGACTTTTTGACACGCTGACCAATTTTTCTCTCGAGTTCAAGGACTTCCTTCTCATTGCTCAGAATACCCAAAAGAAATTCCAAACGTTGGCGCACATTCGTTGTCTCCAGGATCTCCTGCTTTTCTTTGATTTTTAGCGTGAGATGTGAAGCAATCACATCTGCTAGTCGTCCCGGCTCTTCAATATCATGAACAGTCGCTAGAGTTTCAGCAGATATTTTCTTTGATAACTTAATATACTGTTCAAATTGCTTTAATACGGCTCTCATCAGAGCTTCTGTTTCAGGTGAATGATCATCCTCATCGGCAAGCTCATCAACCCGAACTTGAATATATTCACTGTTTGTTACAAATTCTTTGATCTGGGCTCGTGTTAGTCCTTCAACTAAAACTCGAATTGTGCCATTAGGTAGCTTAAGCATTTGCTTTACATTAGCTATCGTACCAACCTGATAAATTTCATCTTCTTCTGGATCATCTATATGCAGATCCTCTTGAGTAGATAGTAAAATTTTATGATCATCCACCATGGCCTGCTCAAGGGCTTTAACTGATTTTTCTCTCCCTACATCTAAATGTAAAACCATTGTAGGATATACAAGCAGCCCTCTTAATGGCAATAGCGGAATTAAACGACCTTTAACGTCCCCCATAAATCTACACCTCCAAATGCGGTTCCTGATTCTATTCGTTCTTGATTTTTGTAGTTTTTCATAAGACTTTGGGTGTTGAGTAACATTTTATCTTATTCTAGAACCTTTTGTCTAACGATAACGTCATATGCTCCAGATTTCTCGAAGCTCCCATTCTGATCTATTCTTCTGCTAAAGGGAAGAAAGGATGCTTTGGTATTAAATTGGACTTGAGGTAGCAGATAGAATGTCTGCCGTTTGTGGAATTTCAATGGTTTCTTCCTCGACTTGCTCTTTCTCCATTAAAGCAAGGTCGAAAACCTCTCTAAGGTATTCGACAGGAATCACCTTAATGTCCTTCATTTCCTCAAATATTGCCTGATAGTTATCCTTAGGTACAATAACTCTTGTTGCTCCAGCCTGTATCGCTGCTTCTACCTTCGCTACTACTCCACCTATGGGCTTTACGCGACCGTGTATACTGATTTCTCCTGTCATAGCCATTTTATTATCTACAGGTATTTCTTTAATAGCTGAATAGATGGCGGTGGCCATCGTAATTCCTGCGGATGGTCCATCAATTGGTGTTCCTCCAGGAAAATTAACATGTAAATCATACTGATATGGATTAATATCCGTTCTTCTTAAAACAGTCAATACGTTTTCTATTGACCCCTTGGCCATTGATTTACGACGGATAGAACGATTCCCCCCACCCATCGTTTCCTCTTCAGCCACACCTGTAATATTAATGCTTCCCCTTCCCTTTTCTTTAGCTGGGTTAGCAATGACTTCAATTTCAAGGAGTACACCCATATTTGGTCCATATACAGCTAGGCCATTCACAAGCCCAATCTGTGGTTGCGTTGGAATCTTCTTCTCCGGTCTTGGTGAGATCTGGCTACTGTGGACGACCCATTCTACATCTGCTGTTTTAATATTTTTACGCTCCTCAGACATAGCAATACCCGCTGCAATTTGTACAACATTAACCGCTTCTCTTCCATTTGTTGCGTATTTAGTAATGACTTCAATCGCTTGTTCTTCATATTCAAATTGAATTTTCTCCATCGCCTTCCTCGCGATTTGTGCAATCTCTCCTGGCTTTAAAGAGCGAAAGAAGATTTCTAAGCACCTTGAACGGATTGCTGGGGGGATTTCATCTGGAGTTCTGGTTGTGGCACCAACAAGACGAAAATCTGCCGGAAGACCGTGCTGAAAGATATCATGAATATGATTAGGTATATTAGCATTATCTTCATTGTAATAGGCACTCTCTAGAAAGACCTTGCGATCCTCTAATACCTTTAATAATTTATTCATTTGAATAGGATGAAGTTCTCCAATTTCATCAATAAAAAGCATCCCACCATGCGCCTTTGTTACCGCTCCTTGCTTCGGTTGCGGAACTCCTGCTTGCCCCATAGCTCCTGCTCCTTGATATATCGGATCATGTACTGAACCTATCAGTGGATCTGCAATCCCACGTTCATCAAACCTTGCGGTGGTCGCATCAATCTCAACAAATTTAGCATCCAGCTTAAAGGGCGATTTGCTGTTCCTTTTGGCCTCCTCTAAAACTAGCCGCGCGGCCGCTGTTTTACCCACTCCAGGTGGTCCGTAGATGATCACGTGTTGTGGATTTGGACTACATAAGGCAGCCTTTAGTGCCCGAATCCCCTCTTTTTGCCCGACAACTTCTTCAAAGCTTTTAGGTCTTGTTTTTTCATTTAATGGCTCAGATAGCGAAATCGACCTTAGCCTTCTCAACTGCTCCATCTCTTTTCTTGATTCTTTATCTACGGCAACCTTGCTGGTTCGCTGATTTTTTAACAAATTCCAAAAGTACAGTCCGATAATTATACCGAAAAAGATCTGTACAAAGATAACAATTGCCATAATATCCATGTATGTGTGTTCCTCCCTATCTGTAGTTTTGGCGATATTTTGTAGTATTGCCTGTTCATAGGGTAGATAAACAAATAAAACTTGGAATTTCCTTTATGGCAAAATCAAAGCCTATACTGCTTTTTTCCTTTTAAAAGGCAGTATAGGCTTCTATAAGAATTAGTTAAACATCACCCGTTTATTAGGCACTTTCCTTTGGCTTTTCAATTTGGATGACGTCGCCTTCCTTAGTTAGCAGTAATGGAGATCTTTTCTTTTCCACTACATCTAAGGTAATCTTACATTTACTAACATCCTCTCTTGAAGGAAGCTCAAACATCATATCTAGCATTAACGCCTCGATAATGGAACGCAATCCACGTGCTCCTGTATTACGAGTAATCGCTTCTTTAGCAATAGCCCTTAGAGCATCCTCGTCAAATTCTAACTCTACCTCATCCATTTCAAATAGCTTAGAATATTGTTTAACTAAAGCATTCTTTGGCTGTGTTAGGATTTGAATCAAAGCCTCTTCATCCAATGGCTCTAATGTAGAAATCACAGGTAGACGACCAATAAATTCAGGGATTAGTCCAAATTTCAAAAGATCCTCTGGAAGAACCTTAGATAGATATTCCCCTGCCTTTAAGTCAGCAGCTTCTGAGCTTGATCCAAACCCAATTACTTTTTTACCTGTACGTCTTTTAATCAGTTGCTCTATCCCATCAAATGCCCCTCCACAAATGAACAGAACATTAGATGTATCAATTTGAATAAATTCTTGATGTGGGTGCTTTCTTCCACCTTGTGGAGGAACGCTAGCTACTGTTCCCTCTAAGATTTTGAGCAGGGCTTGTTGCACCCCTTCACCAGAGACATCTCTTGTAATCGAAGGATTTTCAGATTTCCTAGCTACTTTATCTATCTCATCAATGTAGATGATCCCTTTTTCTGCTTTCTCTACATCATAATCAGCAGCTTGGATAAGTTTTAAGAGAATATTTTCAACATCCTCTCCAACATAACCTGCCTCCGTTAAGGAAGTTGCATCAGCAATAGCAAATGGTACATTTAAAATACGTGCTAATGTCTGAGCAAGTAGCGTTTTCCCACTTCCCGTTGGTCCAAGTAATAAAATATTACTCTTTTGCAGTTCAATATCATCATTTTTAGAGCTAGTGCGGATGCGTTTATAGTGATTATACACAGCTACTGCTAATGATTTTTTTGCTTGATCCTGACCAATAACATATTCGTTCAAGATTTTGCGAATTTCCTGAGGCTTAGGAATTTCCTTTAGCTCTAGCTCTTCTTCATTTCCTAATTCCTCTTCTACGATTTCTGTACATAGATCGATACATTCGTCACAAATATATACACCAGGACCGGCTACAAGCTTGCGTACCTGATCCTGAGATTTGCCGCAAAATGAACATTTTAGCTGTCCTTTTTCTTCATTAAATTTGAACATATTACCACCCCTTATTTCTGATCATTATGGGTGATGACCCGATCTACTAATCCGTATTCCTTCGCTTCCTCAGCACCCATAAAGAAATCTCGATCTGTATCTTTTTCTATGCGTTCAATAGGCTGCCCTGTCACATCAGCATATATTTGATTCAGCTTTTGACGTGTCTTAATAATCCAATCGGCATGAATCTTAATGTCTGATGCTTGACCTCTAACCCCACCCAAAGGCTGATGGATCATAATTTCACTGTTAGGTAGAGCAAACCTCTTGCCTTTTGCTCCTGCCGCGAGTAGGAACGAACCCATACTAGCAGCAAGACCAACACAGATTGTGGAAACATCTGGCTTTATGTATTGCATCGTATCGAAGATAGCTAGCCCCGCTGTCACAGAGCCACCCGGTGAGTTTATGTATAAGCTTATATCTTTGTCAGGGTCATCAGCTGTTAAAAATAATAGCTGGGCCACTACAATATTAGACACATGATCATCGATCGGTGTGCCTATAAAAATAATACGATCCTTTAACAATCGAGAGTATATATCATAAGCACGCTCTCCACGATTGCTTTGTTCTACAACCATTGGTATTAAATTCATGGACTACTCTCCTTCCTTCAATCTTTTAGGGGTAATAAACAAGGCACGAAAACTCGCGCCTTGTTCTTCTATAACCTTACCAACATTTTAGTTTATGCAACCGTCTTGCTATTCTGTACTAAAAGATCTACAGCCTTACGAATACGAACATCCGCCTTAAGACCATCTAATTGACTTCCTAAACGCTGTTTAAGCTCATCAACCTCAAGCCCATACATGGAGGACATCTTCGTAAGCTCCTCTTCAACCTCTTCGTCAGAAACCTCGATGTTTTCTGTATTAGCGATCGCCTCAAGAGTTAGGTTAACAACCACCCTCTGTTCAGCATCTCCTTTAAACTGTTCCCTTAAACCTTCTTTGTCTAAACCTGAGAATTGGAAATATAAATCTAAATTCATACCTTGCATTTGTAGGCGTTGCTCGAACTCTTTAGACATTTGCTCAATTTCCGTTTCAATCATGGCAGCAGGGATATCAATCGTTGCATTCTCAGCCGCTTGTTTGATAACCGTATCCTTTTTATAAGCATCTTCTTCTTCTTTTGCTTTTTCTTCTAGCTTCTTAAGAAGATCAGCTTTATATTCGTCAAGGGTTTCAAATTCAGAAACATCCTTTGCAAACTCATCATCAAGCTCTGGCAACTGCTTACGCTTAATTTCGTGAACTGTAACTTTAAATGTTGCTTCTTTCCCTTTAAGCTCCTCTGAATGATAATCCTCAGGGAATGTCACTTTAATTTCCTTCTCTTCACTCTTTTTAGCTCCAACTAACTGATCTTCGAAGCCTGGAATAAAGCTGTTTGATCCGATTTCAAGAGAATAGTTTTCTCCTTTACCTCCTTCAAAAGCTTCTTCACCAAGAAAGCCTTCAAAATCAATTACAGCTGTATCTCCTTGTTCAACAGTGCCATCTTCAATGACAGTAAGCTCGGCTTGACGATCACGAATTTTGTTCAGCTCTTCGTTAAGATCCTCATCCTTCACGGAGAAATCCTTCTCTGGAATTTCAAGACCTTTGTACTCCCCAAGTGTTACTTCAGGCTTAACTGTTACTGTAGCCTTAACGATCAATGTTTGACCACGCTCGATTTGCTCTACGTCAACCTCTGGACGATCTACTGGCTCAATGCCAGTTTCATCAATAGCACTGCTGTACGCTTCTGGTAGAAGAATATCTAAAGCATCCTGGTATAAAGATTCCACACCAAAACGAGCTTCAAAAATTTTACGAGGTACTTTCCCTTTTCTAAAGCCTGGAACGTTTACTTTACCAACTACTTTTTTAAACGCTTTATCTAAAGCATCTTCAAGCTTTTCTGGAGCAACCTCAATCGTTAGGACTCCTTGATTATTTTCTAACTTTTCCCATTTTGCACTCATTTTATAACTTTCCCTCCTATGTATCTAGCTGCTTATTCAAAAGCAGATAACGATCCTGTTAACTAGATCCGTTTCCCAGTGTAACCCCTTCATTATATCACAAACCTACCTCTTTTCAAGTTGCGTAAATAGGTCTACAATACCTTGGTCTCATTGTATTTATCACATAAACCATAGCTGAAAAATATACAATGAACCCCCTATCCATTTAACAACACTTTAAGGCAGATAAACCATTTCAAGATAAAACTGTCTTTCCGCTTCAACTACCTCATCAACAGATAGGTTATATTGTTCCGCTATTCTTTGTAACTGATTCGCTGCGATTTCTTCATGAATTATCCTAAGCGTATAATAATGTAAAGCAGCCGTCCACTTATTTGCTTTCTCAATTTCAGGAATAAATGGAAAAGATCTCTCCAAATAAAAAAGCCACGCTTCCTTACTCATTTCAACCAGACTGGGATCTCGGTAAGCAATATCCTGTAATAGTTCTAGGGGTTTTAAATATGCTGAATCCCATTCCCCAAGTTCTACAGGTACTTGACTTAATGAAATATAAGCCTTGCTTCCTCTCTTCTCTATCTCAACACTCCAAGAGCCTGGACAGATAAGCTTGCATTGCTGAACAATTTTTGTTTTAAGAAGCGGATCCCCCTTAGCGTAAAGCAAAAACTGTTGAAGTACGGCAAAAACACCTTCATCTATAAAGCTATGCATTTGCTCAAATGTTTGCCACTGTTTTTTTAGATCAGTCTGTAGTATTCCTTTTTTCCAATCCTCTAATTGATCAGCACTAATTTCCGCTCTTATAAAGGCTTGCTTGTGAGAGTCTTCTAACTGAAGCTGATCAGCTAGTGAGTCTCTCAATTGCTTCGCTTCTTCATGCTTAGGATCTAAGTCAATAACTTCATCAAGCAATCTTATCGCATCGTCTAGGTTTTCTTCCTGCAAAGCAAGTGCTGCTTGGCGAAGGTAAAGCTGTACGAGATTGGGAAACGGTACCACATTATCTAATGATTCAGTCATGGGAATCTCCTTCGTTCTTTCTGCCTTTATATCATAAGCAAACACATATTGTAAATGAAGAATGCTTGTCCTCTTTCCCTTACTGAATGTAAAAAGCAAAAAGAATCTAGGCGAGGTTTCACTATCCCTCTCTAGCCATTCTTTTTGCTTGTTTTTGTTCACATATTTTAGCTATCTCTACTGCTCTCCAATTCTTTCTACAATCATTCCTAGTGTTTGTTTTTGTATGTCGATTAGCTCATGAATTCCTTTTTCTCCTAAACCTAAAAGACTATGTAGCTGCTCTTTTGAGAAAGGATGTTCTTCACCTGTACCTTGAAGCTCTACAAACTGTCCGCTACCTGTCATCACAATATTCATATCAACAGTCGCTTTGGAGTCTTCTTCATAGCATAGATCTAATGCCGCTTGACCATCAGGCAAAATCCCCACACTGGTAGCAGCCAGGAAGTCCTTGACCGGTAGTTTCTCGAGCTTTTTTTGGAGTAAAAGCTTTTCTAAAGCTAAAATCAAAGCGACAAAAGCCCCCGTAATAGCTGAGGTTCTTGTCCCCCCATCTGCTTGAATGACATCACAGTCAATCCAGATTGTTCTTTCTCCAAGCCTATCTAAATCTACAACAGAACGTAAAGCACGCCCAATAAGTCGCTGGATTTCCATCGTCCTTCCACCAATTTTCCCCCTAGCAGCCTCCCTTGCATTTCTTGTTTCCGTCGCCCTAGGTAACATGGAATATTCTGCGGTCACCCAGCCTTTGCCCTGTCCCCTCATAAAAGGAGGAACCTTATCTTCAATCGATGCTGTACAGATGACCTTTGTATCTCCAACCGATATTAAAACCGAACCTTCTGCATGCTTAATGTAGTTAGGTTCAATTGTAACCTCTCGTAATTGATCATATGATCTTTCATCCGTTCTCAAATCGCACACTTCCCCTCATTAATTGTTCCCTTTCCCTTATCTTATATCAGTACGTCTTGTTTCATACCCTATGAAGATGTTAATACTTCAACTTCAACAAGACTCATTATATGTTTACGGGATAGAATACGATCTATCTCAAAGCTTATTAGCTCTGATCGTATTAGACAAACTTGGCTTATCGCCAAGTCATAGCGAAAGCATTAGTTTTTCTTATACTCTGAACTTACAAAGCCTGATCGTATAAAAAAGAGGTAAGCAATCGCTACCTCTTATCACGCTTCATTATATCAGTCTGAACCCTTAAAAACCAGTTTGATTTATAGCTATTGGCCTTGTAACTGGCTGAGACAAATCATAGCCGGCAGGGCTCTTTGCTCCAGATTCCCCATTTACTAAAAACTGAACGTTATGAACCTTTGCACCCTCCGTTAACGAAAGAACGACGGCCTCAATGGTAGCATCAGAAGCAAGCTCCTCTTCTTCTGTATATTGAAGCAATGTTTCATCAAAGTTAAGGAGAACCGTTTCTCCATCATGCTCAATGGAGAGGACTTCTGTTGATGGAAGGACATCAGAGACAAGACCTGATCCAAGCTGCGGACCAGCAATTAGCTCCTTTATTGTAGTTACTACTAGATCCTGACTTCTAGGAACAAGCCGAGTGACAGGAACATAATACTCATGATTGGCACTAGGGCTTTGGGCTTTAAAATATAATGTAATAGCTGTTGTGCGTCCAAGCGCTGTTCCGGAAGCTACCTCCACATTAATCCCGTCCTTACGACTAAAGGATTCACCGATTGGTGTTTGATTAACAGGCATCACATTTGTCTCATAGCCATTAATCATAACTTGAACCTCATTAATCGTTTCAAACTCCGTTAATGTCCACGTAATGGCTTCTAGAATTCCTTTTTCATCCTCCGCATGATAGTTTTTAAACTCATTGGAGAAGTTGACTACTGCGATCCCATTTTCCTTTACATTCACAGAAAGCTCTGTGCCGGCTGGTAGGACCGCTCTCATCCCATTAGGTAAGTATTCCGTCACCGGACCGTCAACAACTAGATATTCTAGTGCTTGTGTGGCTACTCCCTCTGTATGAGGCAACTGAACGGTAAGTGGAACGACATATCCTTGATGATCAAATAAGTAAAGCGTTCTTTCCTGTGTGCTTACAGAAACGCTTCCTTCTTGCTCTCCTTCGGGGCTACCAGCCTCTTCTTCAGACCCAAATTCGAATACAATTTCAGTAGAATCTTGAACTTCTGTATAGTCCTCTTGTGGAGGATCTATTTGTCCTGTTTCATTATCTTTTGGTCCAAAGACACATCCTGTAGCCAGAATCGTAAGCAAGCTTAGCACAGCTATCCATATGATTGTCATTCTTTTGCCCATTGTTTTCCCTCCTTAGGTGGTTTGTACTACTATGTATACGAGCCATAAGGCAAATATATAACTAAAAAAAGCACCATTATGTTAGCTATAATAGCTACACAATAGTGCTTTTTGTATCAAGCCATTGACTATTTTCAAGGGCTTCAGTTGGTATATATTGAACATTGATAGGTTGGGCCAGCCATGATTCAGCTATGTGCTGGAAAACGGACAGCTTACCACTTGTGAAAAAATGATGCTCTGGCCTTCCGAATTTCTGTGAAAGAAGATTCTTATGGAAGAGAATCGTACTGACCTCACGAGCTGTTTCATCTGCTGAGCTAATAAGTTGGATATTATTGCCCATAACCTTCTGAATAAATGGGGCTAACAAAGGATAGTGTGTGCAGCCAAGAATCAAGGCATCTATGTCTTCCTCCTGAAAGGGAATGAGGGCTTCTTCTACAATGCTAAGCACATCCTGCTCTTGAAATGTCCCTTCCTCTACTAAAGGAACAAATGTGGGACAAGCTAAGCTTTTGACGTATAGCTCTGGATGAATTTGCTTAAGAGCATAATCATAAAGACCACTTTGTATCGTATTCTGAGTACCAATGACCCCAACTCTTCCTCTTACTGTTGCTTTGATTACAGACCGAACACCTGGATGAATAACACCGATAATTGGAATATTAGATTTTGCATTTAATTCCTCCAAAATGACGGCTGTTGCTGTGTTACAGGCAATAACAATCATTTTTGGATCGTACTTTTGTAAAAAATCAATGATTTGATAGCTAAACTCTTTTACCTCTTCCTTGCTTCTGGAGCCATAGGGACATCTAGCTGTATCCCCAAAGTAAATAATTTCTTCTCTTGGTAGCTGTCGCATTAGCTCCTGAACGACAGTTAATCCACCTACTCCGGAATCCATAACAGCAATGGGTTTATTCAAAGGTGAACACTTCCTTCTCTCTATATACAACGTTGCTTACTTCATTTCATTATGCAGAATAAGCAATGTACGAGCTAAGTCCTTCACATCTTTTTCACTAAAATGGGTAAGTACTTCAGCTAAATATTTTCTTCTGTGCCCCAGCACCTCTTCAATTATCTTTTTCCCTTTATCCATCAGGTGAATGCGAACAACGCGACGATCATTAGTATCCCTAACTCGTTCGACTAAATCATTCGCTTCCATCCGATCAATTAGGTCTGTCGTTGTACTACAAGCTAAATACATCTTTGTAGAAAGCTCACCGATTGTCATGTCTCCTAGCTCATTTAACCATTGTAAGGCAATAAACTGTGGTGGTGTAATTGGAAAATTAGAAAGGATCTCTCTTCCTTTTTGTTTAAGAATCGTACTTATATATCTAAGCTCACGTTCAATTTCAGTTACCTGATCCACAGTGAAAGCTACTTCCTTTTGCATATTAACCTCCCATTAATTAGTTCTGTTCACTTATAGGAATAGTAGTAATAACGTATTATATCATGTTCACATTGAAAAACCCATATTCATTACTGTCAAGGTATCATATGACAAGCCTATTCAGCAATAGAATTTATCATAAGTAGAGTCTATCACTGAAAAAGGAGAGCTGTATGATGGATCACGGTATCATTATGCACAACAGTTTTGGTGTTAAAATTAGAATAAAAACCTGTTCTACTCCCCCATCCTTTGTAAACTCTGGAATAATTCCAACACAAGTACACTCAGAAATAGATCTTAGAGCCCAGAAACAAGCAAATCATAAAGTCTTTGAAAAAACAAAACTATATTTAAATTACGTATTGCTCTTACCTATATGGCTAAGTAAAAAAGTAGGAAGGCTTTTTCTTACTAACCCCTATCAATACCCTATGTTTCCTTTTCACTTTCCCATACTAATATATGGACCTTATCACAGCGTTGGTTACTATCCAGACACACATTTACTTGAGTCATTCTCTTATGAAGATCTACGAAATCTTGATTCTGAAGGCTGCTTATAGTGGCCTTTCCTTCTTTATCTGGGATACATGAATGGATTAATAATAATTGACATACCTAAGCAGATATTTTATATTGTTCATGTGCTTATTATTTAAGTCATTTAAATAATAAGTAGGGAAAATATTCACTGATTTAATTTAAAAAATCAGACCACAGATCGCACCATAAATTTGAAAGGAAAGATGAAGGTGAACTGCTCGTTATCTAACTTAGTCCAACGCTATATCCAGGTCCATCTTTTCGCCTCACGTAAGCTTGGAACACTGATTTCCTCTGAGCTAGGTGAAGAGTTGACTCTTGAACAAAATTACGCTCTTCGTTATCTCTCAGGAAAAGAACAATGTACTGTTTCTGAGCTAGCAGTAGAGCTTCACGTTAAACCCAGTGCTGTTACGGCTCAAATGAATCGCTTGGTGGCACGGGGGTATGTAAATCGTTTAAGAGATGAAAAGGATCGGCGTGTGGTGTACCTATCCCTATCGGAAAAAGGCTTAGCTATTTTTAAGGAGTCCGAAGAGAAAATGAACGAGATGATCAAGCCCTATCTAGAGCAAATCTCTGAGGATGAACTAAAACAATTTATCCTAACGTATGAAAAGCTTGAAGAGATTATTAGAAAAGAAATGAAGTAGAAAAAGAAATGAAAGTGATTTGAGAGGAGAAGGAGTCATGCGTTCAATTCTAAAAGCGCGCTGGTTTGTCATTACAGCCTGGATAGCTGTAACTGTTTTATTAATGATTTTTATGCCTAACTTTAATGAGCTTGTCAGGGAAAAGGGACAAATCTCTGTACCAGACGGGTATTCTTCAAGCTATGCTCAAGAGCTATTAAGAGAACTGGGGGGTGAAAGTGATTCTACGAGTACACAAATTGCTCTTGTTTTTCATAACCCAAATGATTTAAGCTCTGCAGATATTAATCAAATTGAACAGGTTCTGAAGATATACGAAGAAAATAAGAATGAATTTGGTCTTTCTAGTGTCAATACTCACTTTAATACACCTGAATTAGAATCTCAATTTATCGCACCAGACGGGAAAACAATCCTCGCCGCTTTAGATGTTGAGATTCAAGGTAGAGAGGTTTCTGAAATCCGTGAGGTGCTACAGCAGCCTATTGAAAATCTTGATCTAGAGGTCTATTTAACAGGTCAGGCTCTTATTGATGAGGATACGATTGTAAGCGCACAGGATGGATTAAAGAAAACAGAATTTATAACAGTTGGATTTATTCTTATCGTTCTTCTATTGGTTTTTCGTTCTGTGGTCACACCGATTATTCCTTTAATTACAGTAGGATTTACCTACTTAGTATCTCAAGCTATCGTAGCTTATCTAGTAGAGTGGGTTAATTTCCCTCTTTCAACCTTCACACAGATTTTCCTTGTAGCTATTTTATTTGGGATAGGTACAGATTATTGTATCTTGATCCTAAGTCGTTATAAAGAGGAAATCGGAAGGAACGAAAAGATTAGTGATGCGATTATCGCTACGTACCGTACAGCTGGAAAAACCGTATTTTTCAGTGCACTTGCTGTATTTGTCGGTTTTGCTAGTATTGGCTTCTCTACGTTTACTCTGTACCGCTCTGCAGCGGCTGTAGCTATTGGTGTTGCCATCCTAGTTATTGCTCTCTTTACTATTGTTCCATTTTTCATGTCAGTCATGGGTAAAAAGCTGTTTTGGCCAACAAAGGGCTCCATTGAGCATAAACCGAGTAAATTCTGGGGAGCTATGGGTCGATTTTCTTTAGGGCGTCCTGTATTAGCTCTTGCCCTTGTGGCTATTATTATTGCTCCATTTTTGATTACTTATGATGGGGAGGTCTCCTTTAACTCTCTTGATGAAATTGGTGACAGTTATGAATCCGTTAAAGGCTTTAATATTATTGCTGATAGCTTTCAGCCTGGTGAAGCCCTGCCTGGGAGCTTAGTGATCAAAAGTAAGGTTCCATTAGATAATGCCAAACAGCTTGTTCTGCTAGAAAATATCAGTAAGGAGCTTGCTCAGCTAGATGGAATCGGAAAGGTGAGAAGTGTAACTAGACCAACTGGTGATGAGCTGGAGGATTTCTTTGTAGCTAATCAGGCACACACGCTTAACAGCGGACTTGGTGACGCCGATGATGGTCTGCGACAAATTTCAGATGGCCTTTCTCTGGCAAGCAGTGAGCTTCACTCTTCATCTCCAGAGCTTGAAACGGCAATCAACGGAGTGAACGAGCTAGTGAATGGTACGGAGGAGCTACGAGATGGTATCGTTCAGCTAAGCACTGGCTTGCAACAAATTGAACAGGGAATTGTTGCTGGCTCAGCTGGGGCCACACAGCTTCAGGACGGGTTACGTGAGCTTCAAGCTAATTCTCAGCAGCTCGCTCAAGCAGCACGTGAGCTCCAGGCAGGTTATCAAGAAATGCAAGCAGGGCTGGGATCATTAGCTAGTCACTATGAAGAAATTGCTACACAGCTTAAAGGAATTTCGATGGGATTAGAAAGCCTAGCCCCACATTTTAATCAGCTAGCTGAAAGCTATCCAGAGCTACAACAAGACGTTAACTACGTAACAATTAGTGAAACGGTAAATCAGTTAACAGCTGGAAGCAAGGAGTTAACGGAAGGGCTTAACGTGTTAAATCAACAGTTTGCAGGTGTGGTAGCTGGATTTGGAGATGCGAATGCAGGACTTGATCAGGTTATTGGAGGAAACGAAGCTGTAGCCCAGGCTATGAATGAGATGATTGCTGGTATGGGAGATTTAGCTAATGGACTACAGCAAGCGGCTGCTGGACAGCAAAGTATTGTTCAGGAAATGCCCCAATTATCTGGAGGTTTAGAAGCCTTAAAAGGTGGTCAGCTTGAGATTCAGCAGGGCTTTAGAGATATGGGAGATCAGCTTTCTGCTCTGACGGATGGCCTTGATCAAAGCGTAGATGGGCTACATCAGGTTACTGATGGGCTTTCAGAGGCACAAACTTATTTAACTGGTTTATCTACGGGATCACGAGGCTCTGCTGGTGTATATATTCCTGATGAGGCATTAACCTCAGAAGAGCTACAAACACTTTTTGATGTATACATGTCAGAGGATCGGTATATTGCTAAGTTTGATATTGTTTTTGCTGACAATCCTTATGCCACAGAAGCTTTGGATCTAGTACCCGAGATTGAAAGAACCTTACACCGTGTTGTTAAGGGAACAGATTTAGAGGATATTGAATTTGGAATTTCAGGTGTATCAGGGATCTTTTCTGATTTAAGACAGATTTCCTCTGACGATTATAGTCAAACTGTTGTACTCATGCTTATAGGGATCTTTCTTATCTTAATTGTTCTGTTACGATCCATTATTGCACCGATCTATTTAATCCTATCCCTAGTTTTGTGCTACTTTACTTCTGTAGGAATCACTGAATTTATATTTGTAGATCTTCTAGGTTATACTGGCCTAAGCTGGGCAACACCATTCTTTGGTTTCGTTATCTTAGTAGCGTTGGGTATTGACTATAGTATTTTCCTTATGGATCGCTTTAGAGAGCACTTAGATCAACCAATTGAGCAGGCTATGCTGACAAGCATGAAAAATATGGGGACTGTTATTATCTCTGCTGCTATCATTCTTGCCGGTACATTTGCAGCGATGCTACCTTCTGGAATGCTTTCCCTATTACAAATAGCTACAATCGTGATTTCTGGTCTGTTCTTATACGCAGTTGTGTTCCTACCATTCTTCGTACCGGTGATGGTAAAGATATTTGGTCGTGCAAACTTCTGGCCATTTAAGAATTAACGAACTGTAATGAAATTAAAATTCAATGAACGGAATGAATGTAATAAAAAATAAATCTTATTATTAAAGCTTACTGATTAGACAAATAGTTAAACCTCTTCCCCCCTTACAGAAAAAATGGAGGAAGAGGTTTTTCTATTGCAGATCAACCATTCTTGAGATTAAAAACCTGTGCAAGGAGTTCAAAGCAGTGCATGCGTTTCTGAAAATCTGGGATAAGAGTAGCTCCCATAACTTCATTTACACCGTATGCATTGGCTAATTCTTCTATTTGCCTTTTTACAGAATTAGGATCACCAACAACCATTCTTTTTCGATTTTCACTAACCCTTAGTTGTTCATATGGACTAAGTTCATAGCTCTCTGCCATTTCAAGTGTTGGGATGCCCTCAGAAGTATAGCCCTGCTCAAGACGTAGAAGAGCCAAGTCTATTGTTGAGGCTAATTGCTCTGCCTCCTGTTCTGTTTCTGCACAAACTACAAAAATAGCTACACTAGCTTCAGGTTTGTCGTAAAGATTAGATGGCTGGAACCGCTCCTCATACTCTCTAACAGCATCTATGCCACCAACCGGATTAATGAATTGAGCAAATGTAAAGGCTGTCCCCCGCTCTGCTGCAATAGTGGCACTTCCATTCGTTGAGCCTAATAGCCACATTTCAGGAACTGTTTCTACCACTGGAGCCGCCGTCAATCCAGAAAAGCGATGCCCTTCAGGAAGCTGATCCGTCAAATATCCCATTAAATCGGCCACTTGCTCTGAATAATCAACTGGTATTCTCCTACCCTCTTGTAACGCTTTTGTAGCGATCGGCATCCCCCCTGGTGCACGACCTAGACCAAGATCAATTCTTTTTGGATAAAGGGCCTCTAGCATGCGGAAATTTTCAGCAACCTTGTAAGCACTATAATGGGGTAGCATGACTCCACCAGATCCGAGCCTAATATGAGATGTATTCGCACCTAAATGAGCTATTAATATCTCCGGTGTTGATCCTGCTACAGATTTTGCATCATGATGCTCCGAAACCCAAAAGCGAGTATAACCCAATTCTTCTGCAAGTTGAGCCATTCGTACGGTTTGCTGTAAGGCTTCAGGAGCTTTAATACCATACGCAATTGGAGATTGATCTAAAATACTTAGCTTTATCATCTGTAACTCCTACCCTTCTTCTGTTATATATGATTATTTGCTAACTAATAGTTAGTGACCGTTTCTCTACAGTATATCAGAGTCTCTCTAAAACTCCTGCAATAATGCTTACCTTACTCACGCCGAGCTAGCCATTCGCTTTTTTATCTGATAAACTATAAAAAACATGACAGGAACATACATTCGTTCCACTACTATGTTTGGAGGTCACAATGAAACCGATAAAAACAAGTAAACAAGTACTACGACGATTTTTATTAGACAAACAATTCTTATTACCTAGAGCATCATCTGAAGCAAAAAAGCCTAGAACTGAAGGGCTAGTGAATAACTCAAAGGAAAGCCGGGTACTTGAGCTTATTCAACAGCTTGAATGTGTTCAAATCGATCCAGTAGCAGCGGTCAAGCCTAATCATCACCTAGTCCTTGGGGCAAGAATAGAAGACTATCAGCCAGAGGCACTCAACCATCTTCTCCAACAGCATCGTGTTTTTGAGTACATGGCTAATGCTCTTTGTGTCATACCAATGGAGGATTACGCCTTGTTTGAGCCTACTAGACAGAGATTTCAGCTACATGTAAAGGATTCCCTCGATGGGTTGAAAGATACTGTGAACGAAGTACTCGCATCATTAGATAAAGAAGGACCGTTAATGGCCAAAGCCTTTCAATCTGGCCAAAGAGTACATGGTTACTGGGATAATCAGCAGGCCAAAACAAAAGCAACTACTCACGCCTTAAATTTATTAACAGATGCAGGAATGATTCGAGTAGTTAATCGTGAAGGGAACCAGCGCTACTTTGATCTCACGACTAAAACAGTCCCTTCTTCTGAACTGACGAGATCAGCTACAATTGACCAACATGAGGCTTCTAGACTTCTTATAGAGAAATATTTAAAGGCTTATCGCGTTTTTGAACCAAGCGATTCAAGATTTGGCTGGCAAAGATTCAAAGCGGTTGAAAGAAGGGAAATCATTCAGGCAGGAATTCGATTAGAGAAGATACAAGCCATACAGATAGAGGATGTACAGAAGGAGTACTATATCCTCAATGAAGATATTGAAACACTCATGAACTATGAAGATGAAGCGAAAACACAAGCGCTTTCAGAAGAGGCACACATCTATTTTTTACCACCATTAGACAATCTTCTTTGGAGTAGACAGCGGCTTGTTGATTTATTTGATTTTTATTATAGATGGGAAATTTATACGCCTGCTAACAATAGAACATTCGGTTACTATACTATGCCTTTGTTATTTGGTGATGCCTTAGTAGGTCGCGTAGACCCACAGCTAGATCGAAAGAAAGCCCACTTAACGTTTAACATCATTCATATCGAGGAGGCTTATCAGAAAGATGCTTTGCTTTTAGATATTCTGCCAGCTGAGCTAAAGCGTTTTGCCCGGGAACATGGAGCTAAGACTTATTCCTTGGAAAAATCAAATGTACCTATAAACCTATAAAACTTACAAAATATTTTTTCTGATATCAACTATTCACTATAAAAGCCCTACTGTTTGTTAGCTTAAGATCTAACACCACAGGGCTTTTTTATGTTTTTTCACTACGTTTGAGCTTGGTAAAAGTATCGTCGATATAGCAGTGGTAAAGGGGCTTATTGAAATGTTCAGTTTTTGTTGAGTGCCATTTTATATAATGCAATAGTGATTCCAATAAAAAGGGATATATTTCTAACTTCCCTAAACACATCCACTTATTCATTTTATGCAAGAAAGGAGGGATTCATTAGATTAATGAAAAGAATAAAGGCTCTTATTGTAGGAAAAAAGCTGTTTTCCCGAGGTCCTTTAGGCTTTCTGCCTATCCTCTGTTTAGTAGTAGGGATAGCTCTGATACTTTATCCTTGGGTCGATCAGTATGTGCAAAGCAAGGAGCAAAGCCGACTTTTATCTCAGTGGGATGCGCTTCAGCGAACACTAATAGCTGAATCATTACGATCAAATGATTTAGAAGAGCAGAACGTAAGCGAGGATGAAGAGGACACTCCTCAGTTTTATGATGGAGCGATTGATATGGATGGATTCGCCGTTCTAGGAACGATTGAAATCAATAAAATCGAGCTACGAGAGCCGATTATTGAGGGAGTAGAAGAGAGAGCTTTGAAAATAGGAATTGGTACTGTAGTAGAGGAGCGCTTCCTGGGAGGAAACAGTAATTTCGTGCTGGCTGGTCATCGCAGTCTTACATATGGCAAGCAGTTTAATCGCATGGCGGAATTGGAAGAAGGCGACGAAATTGTAATTACAACTACCACTGACCAGTTCGTCTACAAAGTATCATCGGCTTTTATTGTACAAGAGGATGATTTAAGTGTGTTAGAGCAAAGTGACAGTTTGGCAGAGCTGACACTCATTACCTGCGAATACGACCGAAGAAATAACCCAACACAGCGGTTGATTGTTAAGGCTCACTTAATCTAGTTAAGAAAATATGGAGGAATGTTAAATAATGAGAAGAAAGTTTGGTATTGTTGCCATTGCTTTTTTGCTTGCTTTCCAAACCCTTTTATTTGGAATGACAGGTATTGCGAATCAAGAGGGGGACCCGAATGGTGAAAACCCTGTTGATGAAGAAACTACAGTAACGGAGGATGTGTATGCTTCGGCTTCTAATATTAGCCTGCAAGCGTTAGCTCCTGTTCAACTAACTGATATTAAGCTGTACTATTTGGATGATGACAATACTCCAATAGATGTGGAAAGCCCCGAAGCTAAAACTCGTTTGAGTCGTGGAGAGAATGTCAGATTAACATATACTTGGTCTCTTCCTAATTCAGAGAACTATGGGGAAGGAGATTACTACGAATTTAACCTTCCCACTGAATTCAAGCTTCACAGCGATATTTTGGATGAGCCTTTAGTATTTAATGGGGTGGATATCGGGACTTTTACAGTTACGGAATCGGATAATAGGGTTATCATGTTGTTTAATGACTTTGTAAACAGCTTCTCCAATATTGGAGGAACCCTTGAGGTTTGGAGTATTATTAACGAAAACCTGCAAAGCGTTACGTCAGAAGTTGAAATATACTTCCCACTATTTGGTTCTGGTAAAACCATCCCAATTAAATTGAAGCCTTATGGGGGATCGCTTATCTCTAAAAGCGGAGAAGCAGATAGGGTCTATAATGGGAAAGAAATCATTTGGACTGTTGATATTAACACTGGATTAGAAGAGATCAGTAATGCATTGGTGACCGATGAAATCATTTCTGGACTTGAGCTAGATATTAGCTCAATTGCGGTCTATCGTCTAAATGTATCCTTAGATGGTGACCGAACACTAGGTGCTCTTGTTGATTCATCTGACTATACTGATTCATCTGCTGCAGATACTCTAGAAATTGGTTTTGGGTTTGGAGATATTGACTCTGCCTATCGTATTATCTATACAACAGACATCACAGCAGAGTGGGAAGGATCAAGAAGTTTTCAAAATACTGCGAGATTAACTGGTAATGGTAGTATTAATCAGACAGCAAGTGCTACGGTTTCTGTAAGTCGAGGAGAATCACTAAACAAAAGAAGTACAAATTACGATCCAGATGATCATACTATCACATGGGAGATTCAGTTTAATTATAATTCTCGCATCATTTCTGCAGTAGACGCTGTTTTAGTTGATCAGTTTGACATCGAACAACCATCTGGTCAGACAGAACCTCTATCTATGAGAGTCGTTGGCGGACTTGTGCCATCATCGTTTGTGATTTACCAGATTACATTAAATGATGATGGAGGAGAAACAGGTACACCTATTCGACTTGCAGAATCAGAATACAGTGTCGAACCAAACCCTGATGCTGATGGATTTGTATTACGTTTTAATAATGAAAATGGTATTAGCGAGCCATATAAAATTGTCTATCAGACCCAAATCGTAGGAAAAGTATTTGTTGATCAAGATGCAAGCAACCAGGTTAGAATAGATGGTGAAAATAGGTGGAGGGGAGAAGGCGTTACCCTTCAACAAGGCATTCTGAGAAAAAGTAACTCTGGTATTAATTACTCAGCTAAAACAACAAATTGGCGTGTTACTTTTAATGCTAATGAGTTCGATATGGAACAGGTGGAATTTACCGACGATTTCACCAACAGAGGGCTTCAATTGAGAGAAAATACGGTGACTATTAATGGAACTCCTATTGGTAGTACGACTCATGATTTAGAACCTATCAGCGGGGATTATAAAAATGGATTTACCATTACCTTTGATAGTGGTTCAACAATCAGTTCTCGATACGTAATTGATTATACGACTGATTTTATACCTGATGAAAGAACAAACAGAAATGGTAATTTTACCAATAGAGCTACCCTTGAGTGGAGTGAATCAGGCAGTACTCCATTTACAAAAGTAATTAATGCAGGGTTTACGCCAAATGATTACACACAAAATAACGGCTATAAGAATGGCTCTTACAACGCTGTTACAAAGGAAATAACTTGGAATGTAGGGTTTAACTATAACCTGATTGACATCGATCAGGCCATTGTAGAGGATTATTTTCTCTCTGGGCAACAGCTTGTTCCTGGATCCATTGAAGTTTCTGAAATGGTCATTGCATCTGATGGTGACGCAAGCCGTGGAGCATCTGTAACTTCTGGGTTTACTATTGATACTAATTTAACAGACGGTAACAATAACCCTGGGTTTAAAATCTCCTTCGAGAACCCAATTGATACAGGTTATATCATTACTTATAGAACAACGTTAGATGAGCTTCTTATTGTAGAGACGTACCCTAATATAGCTTATGTCTATGACGGTAGTGAAGAATTAACAAGGCTATCAGCTAGTGTTAGTGTGACACACGGTACAGAATATACGCATAAAGAAGCAGATTACACAAGCGGTGTTATAGTTGATTGGAGAATTTGGATCAATAGAGGACAATCTAGAGTACCAGCTGGAGCAAAGATAGTTGATACTCCAAGTGATAACCAAATCCTGCTTGAGGATTCCTTTGAGCTTTATGGAACACAAGTAAGTAGTGGTGGGCAGGTTACTAAGGATACTAATAACAGATTAGCTGAGGGAGTAGATTACACTCTAGAAATTCTAGTCGATGAATCGGGTAAAGAAACGTTTGAGCTAACATTTACGAACATACTAACCGTCCCTTATGTGTTAGAGTATCAGTCCTTTATCAACGCAAGAAACAACGAGTATGTCAGCAACACTGTTGAATTTCATGGGCAAGGTATTGCTGTAGAAACGACGGAATCAGAGGAAAGGATTCAGGTTAGACTATCTGGTGGCTCAGGTACTGGTAGTGGGCAGGTTGGAGATCTAGTGGTTGTAAAAGTTGACCATGATGATCAATCCATCCGCTTACCAAATGCTACCTTCTCCTTATACTTTGCTTCAAACAATAGACTTATTCGTACATTGGAAACAGGAGCAGATGGAACAGTAACATTTGAAAATCTATTGTTCACTAGTTATACCCTTGTTGAAGATGAGGCACCCGACGGGTATGAGCTTGATATTAACAACTCCCAAACCGTTACTCTTACTTCAGGACAAGATGAAACTGAAATTATCGTAACAAACAAAAGTACAGCTTCTATTCTCGCTGGGCTTGGAGATTATGTCTGGTTTGATGAAAACCGAAATGGTGTTCAGGATCCTGATGAAGCTGGGGTTAATGGTGTAACAGTGAATTTATATCACAAGAACTCAGAGGATGAGTTTGTTCTAATTAATACAGCTGTTACAAGTGATGACAATCAAGGTAATCCTGGGTATTACCTATTTGATGAATTACGTCCTGGGGAGTATCGAGTTGAATTTATTCTCCCGTCAGGCTATGTGTTTACTGAGCAATATTCAACCAATAACCCTACAAATGGAGTAGATGACTCTAACGCTGATCCAGAAACAGGTTTTACAGAAACAATTGTTTTAGGAGAAGGAGAGTACAATTTAACGATTGATGCTGGGCTAGTATTACCTCTTGGTAAGCTAGGAGATTACGTATGGATTGATGGTAACCGAAACGGCATCCAAGATCCTAAGGAGCTAGGGATTAATGGTGTAACCGTACGACTCTATGAAGAGAACGAACATGGAGAACTTATCCAAGTTGGAGAGATGGAAACTGGAGACAAGGATGGTCTGCCAGGCTACTATCTATTTGAAGACCTAGAGCCGGGTAACTATCAGGTTGAATTCGAGTTACCGAATGGCTACACATTTACCCGTACAAATGCTGGATCAGACCAAGAGGTTGATTCTAATGTGGATTCTCAAGGATGGA
Source organism: Bacillus horti (assembly GCF_030813115.1). Lineage (NCBI taxonomy): Bacteria > Bacillati > Bacillota > Bacilli > Caryophanales > Bacillaceae > Caldalkalibacillus > Caldalkalibacillus horti. Next base: position 266,928 of record NZ_JAUSTY010000001.1, read on the forward strand.
CCGAGATTATCCCATTAGCCCAAGGGGAAATTAACCTAACGATCGATGCTGGGCTAGTCCGTATCATTACTGGCGGTGGTGACGATGATTGGGTACCACCAACAAATCCTCCTAGACCACAGGATCCTAAAGATGATGATAAAGAAGACAGTGAGGGGAATGAAGGCACAGAGGAAGGGCAAGATGGTGATGAGAACGACAGTACAACACCACCAGCTACAGGCGATGGAGATGGTGACGTTCCTGGAGAAGGAAGTGGAACAGATCAAACTGGTGGCAATGATTCAGACATGACAAATCCTCCAGGTAGCCCAGGATCGGATGAAAGTGGAACTCCAGCACCTGGTCAAAAACTACCACAAACAGGGGAAACTAGATCATTTCTACCTTGGGTAGGCGCTCTACTCTGTCTAGTAGGAATTGTCCTTTGGGTTAAGCGTCGTTCCCTCATGGTAAATACAAATGAGAAGTAAAATTATATAAAGCATATCGTATTCTAGATTCAAGTATAGAAAAGAGCGATCATCCTCATATCATAGGAGGGTGACCGCTCTTTTTTCTGCCTTAATTCTACACTATCCTAAATCCTAAACTCTTCATTCCATAGATTCTTTGCGTAATAGCCTTCTGTTTTTAGCCATATACATGTTTTGATCGGCTATTTGCATTAGCTCCTTTAATCCCTTGCCCTCATCAGGAAAAACAGCCTGACCTACTGACACAGTAAAGGAAATATTCTCATCTAAGATAAAGTTTCTTAATCGATATTCAATATAATTTTGAATGGTATCAATATCCATGGACTGATCTACTGGTAAAAATACGGCGAATTCATCGCCGCCCCAACGCACCACATAACCTCGATCAGAAAACATTTCAATGATGATGCTTGCCAGAACTTGCAAAATCTTATCACCGCTATGATGACCAAAGCGATCATTAATATGCTTAAAATGATCTACATCAAAAAAATAAACAACCATTTTTTTAGATTTAAAACCCAAGGGTTGAATAGGAGTGCCAATTTTAGAAAACTTTTTTTCTATAAAGCTTCTGTTATAACACTTAGTTAAATGATCAACATAAGAATAGTACTTGACCTTGTCATATTGGTAACCGAGTAGCCAAGATAGAATTGCAGTAACAAGCAAATAAAGTAACGTGTCCATAGTGAAAAGACGCTCTAGCTTAAAAACTAAAAAAAGAAAGCTTATATTCAAAATTAGAGAAAACAATGTTAAAAATACTCTTCCCTCATACTTCATAAAGGATAACTTCACCTTCCTTTTAACCTTGCATTCTCCCTGAACATTTATAGTGATTACAACTTTCATTTCCGGCTGTAGCTCTCATCCGCACTACATTGGCTACATAAAATTAGTCAGCACGTAGAAGGAATTTCAAGGTTATATAAGAGAAAGCTTTTTAGCTTTTCATCCACCTCCTATTCAAACATAGCTCACTGAACAAATACTGAACAACTTTCAAAGAGCAAAATTCTCCATAAAAAAAGCCCTAATCCTAGTAGGGCTAAGAATACGTGAGCTATTAAGGTCGTTACTTAATTACGACGAAGTTAAGCTCCATTCCATGTACCAATCTAAAACCTCCCTTTTAGGTTGAACACCAAGATCTTCTTGAAAACGTAAGACAAGCTTATCAAAATTCTTCTTTACCTCAGCTTGGTAGCCTAATGCAGCATTCATTTTCATTAATCCAAAGTACCCTTCCTCAAGATAAGGATGTAGCTCCTTCATTTGATTATAATAAGGAATGGCGTCCGTGTATCTCTGCTGCTGAACGTAGTATGCCACAATCTTCTTTATGTGCTCTAGCCATAGCAGTCTTAAGCGTTCTTGCTCCGCCTCCTTCCAGATATATGGACAATCCTGTAGATAATCTCCTCGGTACAATTCAGTAAGCTGTTGATGCTGTTCAATAGACGTGTCCGTTACTTCACCTAATCCACCAAGGCCTCTCTCCCATTCATCCACATCAAATATAAGGTCTTCTTTTTCTAAATAATAACCTTCGTCTTTATATTTGATAGCAACATGCAGACCATGCTCCTGAATGGTCTTTCTAACTTGATAAATGGTGGTGTGTAACAAAGAAGAAGCTCTGTCCAGCTTCATGTCCGGCCATAGAAGCTCGAGAATTTCCTCTTTACGAACATGCTTGTGGCGATAATGAATTAAATAAGCAAACAGCTCCTGCGCTTTAGCGGTGCGCCAAAAAATTTTTTGAATGCCCTGCTGAGAAAAATAGGTGGATATATATTGAAAGAAGCACAGCATTCCTTTTTCCTCTTTTGGTGGCTTTTGATCCTCATCCCTTAGCCCATGCATTTCCTGTCGTGAGACAATTCTCTCTAATGTTTTCTTGAGCCTTTGCTTTTGTACCGGCTTTAGCACATAATCAAGAGCATTTAATTCGAATGCTTCAACAGCATAATGATTGTATGCTGTAACAAATACGATATGTATATGAGGATAGAAATGAGAAAGCTGTTCAGCAACCTCCATACCAGAGATTTCTCCCATTTCAATGTCTAGAAATACAAGGTCGATCTTTTTTTGTGCAACCCACTGGAGGGCTTCTACAGGATTAAGGAATGTCTCAGCAATATCAACTATACCAAGATCATCCACCGTTTTTTTCATAATGTGTACGGCCAGGGGTTCATCGTCAATAATAATGGCTCTAAGCAAAATGAAATCCTCTCCCTTTCGCTTGTTTATATCTCCTTCTATTATATATATGAACCATGATTTGAACACCCTATGTTGCTTGCAATGTAATTAGAAATAAATTTAATACAAAAAAGCCCATTAATGGGCTTTCTGCTTCGCTAGATTATAAGATCACCTAAACGAACCAATTCGACAACAGCCTGAGATCGACCCTTTACTCCCAACTTCTGCATAACATTGGAAATGTGATTTCTCACCGTCTTTTCACTAATAAATAAAAGGTCTGCTATTTCCTTTGTTGTCTTATCTTGGACAAGTAGTTCAAAAACTTCTCTTTCTCTGTTAGTTAACAATGGCTTCGCATTTTGGTCGTTCCCCTTCATCAAAATGTGCCACCCCTCCTTGCAACGGGCTCGTGAATACAAGGCGAAGATTACAGTCAACATAGTTTATGACTGGGGGAAAAGTGTGGTGCTTGAGGGGAAACAATTTAGGCCTACGCCCACATTATATGCGCACCCGTTTAGCCTTGGAACTTGTCACAGCTTTTGGATTCAACATACATACTTTAGGTCTATATGTTAAAAACTAATCAGAAGTTGGAAATCCAATTTCACATCGTGATTAAAAAGAGGGGGCTCACATGAACTTCAAAAAGCTATTTTGGAAAAAGAAAAATGATAAACCAACGGATAACTCTTCTTTGTTAACTGAAAAACATCCCCTCTCTGCTTCAATAAATAAAAACATACAATTTATTGAGGAAGCTTTTTCTAGCACAGATGATTTAGGGAAGCGTAGCTTTCATGTTCAGGGACGAAGCTGTATCCTCTATTTTATTGATACATTAGCAAATGCGGAACGCATGCAAAATGAAATTATTGGTCCATTGCAGCAATCTAACGAAAAAAATATAGTCGACAGATTAGGTTCTCCTTTGATGAGTAAAACGGATGATTTGAGACAAGGAATCATGAAAATGATGCAAGGTTACTGCTTGATTTTGCTTGAAAATTATCCTGAAATCATTTTGGTGGAAGTAGCTGAAAAGATCCAACGTGAAGTAGCAGAATCGCAAAGTGAAGCTATTGTTCGCGGCGCCCATGATAGCTTTATTGAAAACATGTTTACGAATATTACGCTATTACGAAAGAGGATTCAAAGTCCCAAGCTGACCGTAAATTATTTTGTTGTAGGACGGGAAACTAACACAAAACTAGCTCTTGTCTATATGGATCACTTAGCTAATCCTAGCGTAGTCCAAGAGCTTACAAAAAGAGTTCAGTCTATTAGGTTAGATTCCATCGTTAATCCGGGAATTGCAGAGGAACTTATTGAGGATAATCCATGGTCTATTTTCCCACAAATGCTGAGCACGGAACGTCCTGATCGAGTGGAAGCGAATCTTATGGAGGGTCGGGTTGCAATTTTGGTAAATGGGAATCCCACCTGTTTAGTACTCCCTGTAACTTTTTTCTCTTTTTACCAATCTCCAGATGATTATTCAGCTAGGTGGTGGCTAGGAACGTTTTTCCGTTTTCTACGCCTTACAAGCTTTATTATTGCTATTGCCTTACCAGCTTTTTATATCGCTGTCATTTCCTTTCACTTTGAAATTATACCGCCTCTTTTGACCTTTCAAGTTAAAAATGATGTTGAAAATATTCCTTTTCCACCTATCGTTGAAGCGTTTATTCTTGAGTTAACGATTGAGTTAATACGTGAAGCTGGGGTAAGGCTTCCTCGGTATATTGGTCAAACCATTGGTATCGTTGGAGGGTTGGTAATCGGAGATGCGATTGTAAAGGCAGGATTGGTGTCCAATCTAATGATCATAGTGGTAGCCTTAACGGCTCTCTCCTCATATATTGTTCCTTCAATTGAAATGAGTGGTTCTGTGAGACTTATTCGTTTCCCATTGATGGTCGCTGCAGCTGCTCTTGGTTTTATAGGGATTATGTTCTCAATAATTTTTTTGCTTATTCACCTTTGTAAGCTACACTCTGTAAAAACTCCCTATTTTGCTCCATTATCTCCATTTAGATTTTTAGACATTAAGGATACCTTTATTCGAGCTCCATTCTGGATGTCCAATACTAGACCTTTAGACAGTCATCCGCAAGATCTTCAGATTACTGAGAGCTCTAGGGAGTGGAACAATGATGAACACAAGCCCAAGTAGCATAACGAGATGGCAATTTACTTTCCTTATTCTGCAAACACAAATTGGTATAGGAATTTTGTTTTTACCTTATACCGTTCAAAAGTATGCTGGTGGAAGCGCCTGGATTTCTGTATTAGTATCCGGGGGCATCGTCCAGTTGCTCCTGCTTCTGTTCTACTTTCTGTGTGTTCGTTATCCTAGGTTTACACTTGTTGAGATTATGAAAGTGGTCTTAGGCAAATATATCGGAGGGGCTCTAGGGGCTATATACTCGATTTACTTTCTGTGTATAGGTGGTAGTGTTTTACTTGTTTTCACAAACATAATAAATACTTGGTTCTATCCAAATACACCAAGCTGGGTCATAATTGGCATCATGATATTATTAGCCGCGTATTTAGTTCGTGAGGAATTAAGGATCATAGCACGGTTTCATGTGCTTACATCATCATTACTTATTATTGTCATCCTGCTTATGATTTGGTCCTACACCGGTGCTAATTTACTTTATGCCCTTCCTTTAAACCAAGCAGGAATAAAGGATATCCTTCTAGGTGCACAAGAGGTCACATTATCCGTTTTAGGCTTTGAGATGATGCTGTATGCCTTTCCGTATGTGGAAGGTTCAAATAAGAAGAAGCTGCAGGCAGTAACCTTAGCTAATATAGCTGTCACTCTCATTTATACTTTTCTTGTATTTACTAGTATTGTTGCTTTCAGTCCAAGGGAAATAGAATTGGTTCCACAACCAACCCTATATCTGCTAAAGGCACTCTCCACAAGAATTGTAGAGAGAATTGATCTTTTATTTATGGCCATTTGGGTCGTCTTTGTGGCTACTACTTTTATGAGTTATCTTTATCTTTCTTCTAAAGGAATATCACAGCTTGGCAAAAAAATTAAATTCAAATCAGTTGTTACATGGATTGGTCTACTCATTTTTTTATTAACGATATGGCCTCAAAATTTGCTTAACATTATACGGATAGATATTTTGCTTGGAAAAGCCAGTATTTATTTCATTCTTGTTATTCCTTGTCTGGTACTTTTACTAACGTTTCTTAGGAAAAGGAAGAAAGGTGGGGGCCTATGATTAGAAGAACGATCCTAGTCATTTCTATATTCTTATCAGTTAGTATAGCTAGTGGCTGCTGGGATCAGCAGCTTTTACAGGATGTCACGATGATAACCAGTATTGGCATTGATAAAGGTAAAGATGGCAAGATTACGTATACGGTGGTAGGTAGGAATATTCAAGAGAGAGCGGTGTCACCTGAAAGACTACAGGTTATTTCAACTGTAGGGACCACACCTAGCGACGCCAAAGCAAATATTGATCGTAAAATACCTGAAGTCATGTCCGCAGCAAAATCTAGAATATTAATGTTTAATGATGAGTTAGCCAGAGAACCTATCTATCCCGTGTTAGATATTTTCTATCGTGACCCAAAGCAAGCCTTAAATGCTAAATTTGCAATTGTGGACGGCTCCACATTACAATTGCTAAACCGGAAATACTCAGATAAGCCACAAGTTGTGGATTATGCTGTTGACCTTATTGCTTCAGAAGAGGAGGCTACAGGAGTAAATATCTCTAATATTCAGATGATCTGCCCTGTACTTTTTGATCCCGGGCAGGATGCTGTAGTCCCTTATTTAAGTGCATCAGAAAATGAAATTATTATTATGGGTTTAGCTTTATTTAATGATCAGGTGATGACTGGAACAATTAATCCGTCTGAAGCTACTTTATTCTTACTTTTGAATAACCAGTTAGAGAAAAAAGCCTATATCAACCAAAGAATTACAGAAGAAAGATCACCAGATATCCTAAATTTCGTATCGATTAACGTACTAAAATCAAAAGCAAAGTTAAAGGTGCACGTGAGCCCTGATAATCAGATTTCGGCTGATGTTAACGTAACCCTTAAGGTCGATGTCCTTGAATATCCTCACGATAAGCTAGATACAAAGGAGGAAATCTCAAAAATGGCTGAAATTTTAACGGACAAATTAACAGATCAGGCTAAAGTCGTTATTAATAAGCTTCAAGAAGCCAATTGCGACAGTCTAGGCATAGGAAGACGTCTTATCGCCTATCACAACGATACGTGGCAAAAAATCACTTGGAAGGACGTTTATCCTGATATTACGATTACCCCTAAAGTACAGGTTGAAATTATTAGGCATGGTATTATTAACTAATATAGTTGTACAGCGCTTCCTTTAACAGTTCTGGCCAGGCTACACTTTTACCGGTTTTCTTGTCTACATGAACGATAGCTCCTCTAGCTGCAGCAAGAAGTTCGTTTGTCTTCTGATCAAGAATAGCATACTGTAAATCTAATGAGGAGCTTCCAACATGCCCGACCTTAACCTTCACTTTTAAGCGTTGAGTATAATAGATTTGTCTTATGTAATGACAATGAATATCGGCAGTCACAATCAATGTTGGTGTATTAGGTTCTAAAAAAGTAGCAAAAACTTTGGCGTTCTCAAAAAAGTCTAATCTAGCCTGCTCAAAATAAATGATATGACTCACGTTATTGACATGACCGAAGGCATCCGTTTCTGAAAAGCGAACCTTCACTTCCGTTTCGAATTTGAATCCTGCTATCCATTCCTCTAAAGTAGGCTGGATAAAATCGATATGCTTCATGTTCCAAATCCTCCTGTTAAGTACAATAATAAATTCACAAAAGCCTTCCACCGCATGGAATGGAAGGCTTAGAAACGCATTGATTATAGATTCAAGAGTCAAGAATTACCTTGAGTGCTGCTACAGTACTTTCATAGCTTCTCTTGATGTGTGAACGCATTGCCTTCTCAGCCATATCCACATCTTGTCTTTTCATATATCCCAAGATTTCTTCATGCTCTTGTACAGGCAATAACGAAGAATAATTCGGATCTCTATAAGCACCTAGCCTTCTATATCTAGATATTCGAGCCATAATTTGGTCTAAGAGAATGGCAGCCGTTACATTATCACTTTGCTGCTGAAGCTGCTGGTGGAATTCACTACCATAATGAACAACATCGATTTGACGATTATTTTCTGCCGCATTACGCATCAAATATAAGGTATCCTCAAGTCGTTGAAAAACTAGCTCATCTTTGGTATTTAGAGTAGCTTCCCTAGCCGTTAGGCCTTCCAGGACTTCACGAACTCGGAAAATTTCCTTCGCTTCTTTAATGGATATTGGGGCTACATAGATTCTACCGTTTGATTTTTTCACAAGCAAGCCTTCCAACTCAAGGCGATATAGAGCCTGACGCAGCGGAGTTCTACTTACACCTAGCTGAGCAGTCAAAGACTCCTCCACTAAATGCTCATCAGGTTCATACTCTAATTCAATAATTCTTTTTTTTATATATTCATATACGGTATCGCTTGTCGTTTGTCTGCTTTTGTGCAACACCATTCTGTTCTTCCTTCCATAAATTAGTTCCAACCTAAGCTCTGCAGCTTCAACAGGTTCAGAATGTTAGTCAAGCACGATAAGAATTAGTAAGACATTTGTAAAAATATCCAAGACACTCTTCATTATAGCATATTTCAAGAAGCTTGAGCCTCCTTGATCTGGGTTGAATTTCAACCGAGTTAATAACCTCTTTGATAATCTTAGCTATTGGTAAGCTCATCCAAGATCGTTTTTGCTATTGTAGAATCCAAATCCTCATATTGGTCATATCCAATCGTACTATATAGTTCTTTTCTTGTTTGCATATCAGCTAATAGATCCTTTTGAGTTCCTGTAGCAAACAAAATCTGATACATTTTTTCCACCGCTTTAGCAGCTATACGCAACGAAGTGACAGGAAATATAACACATTTGTAACCAAGCTTCTCAAAATCCTCAGCTGTTAAATAAGGGGTCCGGCCAAATTCAGTCATATTGGCTAGGAGAGGAAACTCTGTTTGCTCCGCTACATATCTAAATTCATCTTCTGTTACTAACGCTTCAGGAAAGATCAAATCAGCTCCAGCATCATAGTAAGCTTTGGCCCTTTCAACAGCTGCTTCTATCCCATCTACACCTTTTGCGTCTGTTCGAGCGACGATGACTAAATTTGGATCTGCTTGACGTGCTGCCTTTATCTTTTGAACCATTTCCTTCGTGGAAACTAGCTTTTTCCCATTTAAATGGCCACATTTTTTAGGCAGCTCCTGATCTTCCATTTGGATAGCTGCTGCTCCCGCTTCTACCATTTCATAAACGGTTCTAGTCACATTTAAAACGCTACCATATCCCGTATCTACATCAACAAGCAAGGGCATTCCTGTTGCTCTAGTCATCTCTTTGGTACGATTGACAAGCTCTGGTAAGGTAATAACCCCTAAATCTGGTAAACCTAAAGTAGCTGTTAACGCTGCTCCTGATAAGTATATCGCCTTAAATCCAGCTTTCTGAGCCAGCAAAGCGGCCATTGCATCATGTGCTCCGGGGATTTGAACAATTCCATCTTGCTCTAACAGCTTGCGAAATCCAGTAATGGGATTCTCTGATTTTTCTCGAACTAACCAACTCATACAACCACTCCCTCTATTGTTTTTATTCTATGTTAGGCGATATTCCTGTTCTGTCAGGAATGAATAAATCTCCACCCATAATTCTTCTTGCTGTTCGCTCTAGACCTACTGAGCGTACCTGACCAGTCTTGCGATCATAATCAACTAGAATAGCGATCACCCCTTCTGGATGACCAATTCTGATAACCACTGGCACATTTTCTGCTATTTTTTTCTGACATAGCTGGTAAGGAATCGTTCCCGGAATCAAACAAGCCGCAGCTAGATTTAATAGACCACTCACAGCGAAGGAACGATGCATCCGTCCCATTGAAGTCATGCGCGTCAAGATATCATGGTCAGACTTGCTAATCAAACTACCATTTGAGGTTAGATAATCCTGCGGAGGAGCGACATAAGCAATTTTAGGAATCGCTTTGCTTTTCTCTTTTGCCTCTCTTTGATCTTGAGCGAATCCACATTGAACAGCTACCTCAGCACGAATATCTTCCAATGACCTTAATGCTTCCACTCTTAGACTGACTTCTTGATTCAGTTCAGTGCCGTTCAGTTCTAACACAGTAGCACGAATATACACAAAAGGGTTAATCAAATCGACCATTGAATATTCAATATCTGTCGGGGTATGGCTAGAAGTGCTCCTATTACCTATTGAAAGCTTATTCTGAGCACCTAAAGGTAGAGTCTCCCCAGTTTTTCCTCCCCCAGGGTTGATAATTTCTACCACATATTTAGCACCTTTATCATGCACTCCAGGCATTTTGTAAGAGCCTGTTACCTTAGCCCGTCCTTCTATTAATGGAACATGTATCCGAAGCTCAAAGTTCATATTTGTACTCCAGACTCGTACCACTTTCGACCTATCATTTCTTCGTACAGGAACCAGTTGCTCATCAACAGCATAAGCACCTACTGCAGCCATTAGATTACCGCAAGTTCCCTCTAGATCTACAGTCTGGTCACCTAACCCTAGCTGGATAAACGTGTAGTCAATATCGATGTCTTCCCTTTCACTTGGAGAAATAACCACCGCCTTGCTCGTATGCGAGCTGGCACCACCTAACCCGTTAATATGCGATGCGTCCTCAGAGCCAACTCCTTTTAAAAAGATCCACTTTCTAAGCTCATGGTCAGCTGGTAGATCCTTTTCGTGAAAGAATAGTCCACGGCTTGTTCCACCACGATAAATTACACAAGGAACTGTAAATTGTGACATCCTACCCCTCCTACTCTTTGTCATCAACATTAATAATCTCAAACTTGTTATTCTCGTAATTCTTTGTTTTTCTACATTAAATAAGAAACAAGCAGAGGCAATATCGTAATGATAAATGAGACCCTGAATAGATGCATAAGCATGACTGTTTGCACATCTGCTCCCGCATCCTCTGCTACCATTGCTATTTCACTCATTCCTGCAGGAATTGTGCCACAGATCGCAGTCAGCCAGTCAACCTGGAACAGCTTATTGAGCAGAATACCTACCATGCATGCAAACAAAATATGAGCAACAGAAACGAGCAAGCCAGGAAACAATAAGGAAATAAAATGATCTAGCATGTCATGATTCAAATTCAGCCCTACTAATCCTCCAATCAACATTTGAATCCATTGCTTCACCTGCCTGGAAAAAGGTTTAAATCCAGCACCTCCAACCTGAGAAAGAGCAATGAACAGAAAGCTACCAACTAAAATTCCCAAGGGGATCTGAAGCATAAAGCCAATCGTTGCCCCTAGGAAGGCAATGGGAACAATGAGAAGCTGCTTAGTTACTAATGGCTTCATCATGAGCCTTCACCTAGTTGATGATTTCCTGATTTAGCTTTGATATAAGGGATAAGAAGCCGTAGGCTAAGGACTAGAATCATGAATCTCATAACGTGTACAAACGCAACAACCTGTGTATCAGCATGCACAGAATCAGCTAAAGTCAGCATTTCCGCAATTCCACCTGGAGTTGCGGCTATGATAGAAGTCCCCAAGGATTGATTGAACAAGGAATGAAAAGACCAGCCAAAAAGAATAGAGCTAACTAGACTACTGGCTCCTACCACCAGAATCATTAAAAGTTCCTTAACCCTCAATGCCCTTATTCTTTTGCTAAACATTAGTCCAATCATCGCTCCCAGGAACATCTGAACCATAAAGCGCAAGGAGTCTCCTGGCTGAAAATACTCTAAAATTTCTGTAAGCATTTTAACTGCCCCTACGAGAAGCATAGCCCCGATTAACGCACCGGCTGGTAGCTTGAGTTTAAGCCCAATTTTTCCTCCGATAAAAGCCAGACAGATAAAAAGTAAAGTATCCATGTTCAACCCTTCTCCTGTCTCAGGAAGCTAGCCTCTTTTTTCTTTTATCAAAATAGATGGGAAGAACAATACCTAAAATAGTAATGATGATTAACGCTAAACTGATTGGTCGTTGGAAAAAGGCTAAGAACAAATCACCCTGATAAAGCTGCATCGCTCTAATCAATTCTCTGTCAGCAATTGGCCCCAGAATCAACCCTAAGACAACCGCAATAACCGGAAACTGATTCTTGCGTAGGTACCAGCCTAATAGCCCAAAGGCAAAGACCAGAAAAGCATCAAACATCAGGTTTCTAACAGCAAAGGAGCCAATTAGAGCAAACACAATCACTAAAGGAATGAGTACTCTGGTTGGAACATTGATAATTCTGCTGGCCATCATCGCCAATACCGCTCCAATCCCCAGTAGGAAAATCTCTTGAACTAACTCGGAAAAGATAACACCGTACAATACAGCACTGTGATCTATAAATAACCGGGGACCAGGTACCCAGCCCTGCATGATAATAGCCCCTAAGAGCATGGCTGTAGAAGCACTCCCAGGTATTCCTAATACAAACATCGTTGCTAAGGCTCCACCCTCTGAAGCGTTATTAGCAGACTCGGCTGCAACGATGCCCTCTTCACTCCCTTTGCCAAATTCCTCACTTTTTTTCGAGAAGCGACGAGCCTCGCTATAGCTCACGATACTTGCTATCGTTGAACCTGCAGCCGGTAGGGCTCCGATAAAAACTCCGATTGCACTTGAACGAATAATATTAAATTTCTGGCTTAAGGAAGCCCTAATCCCTGTAAGCACTTCTCGTTTGTAATTTTGCTTGATCCGTTGATTGCTGACATAATTCTTATCTGCAAGGAAAAAAAGCTCCGAAACAGCAAACAAACCTATAAGTGCCGGGATGATTGGAATGCCGTCCAAAAGGTACACGTTATCAAACGTCCCCCGAACCGCACCACTGCTGGTCATCCCTACCGTACCTAGTAAAATTCCAAATAAGCCTGCATAAAGAGCCTTGATAAAGCCAGCCTTCTGAATGGAAACGATGATGGTCAAGCCGAAAATAGCTACCATGAACAGCTCTATTGGCCCAAATTTCAGAGCAATATTGGCTAATGGCTGAATGATCACTAATAAAACCAGGATTCCCAAGAAACCTCCAATAGCAGAGGCTCCAATCGAAAGACCTAACGCCTTTCCAGCTAACCCCTTTTTCGTCATAGCGTAGCCATCTATGGTTGTGGCTACTGCAGCGGGTGAGCCAGGTGTATTTAAGAGAATGGCCGTAATCGCTCCTCCGTACAAGCCACCCGTATAGATGGATAATAAAAAGACAAGAGCAGGAAGCGGGTCCATATTAAATGTTAGGGGTAGCATGATCGCAATACCCAAAGACCCAGTAAGACCGGGTATAGCACCTAAAACCACCCCAAATGTTAAGCCAATAATAATGAGAAAAAAGTTTTGCCATGTCATAAATAACTGAATACCCTCTAACAAATCATGCCAAGCAATCATAAATAACCCCTCCTAAAACCCTATACCTTGTGGTAGAGGAATACCAAGCCAGATGACAAAAAAGATATACAAAAGGACGGTGGTGATCAGAGAAACAGATAATAATACCTTCCAGCTCCGAGTTCCTAAGATATACATTAAGGCAAATAAGAAAACAGGTGTCAGAATCACAAAACCTATACTAGTAATAAGAGCCAAATAGAGCGCAATCGAGCCCATGAACAGGACGATCTTTTTGCTTAGCTTGCCCTCTACCTCGTCAGCTTCTGGTTCTTCTTTCGTATTCGTAGCTTTATTTTGCTGTGCACGCTCTTTTGCCTTCCAGGTCCTCCATTCCTGCCATAAAATAATAGGATAAAAAACAAGCATGATCCAAAAAATCGGGCTAATAAGCACTTTATCCCTAACATTTGGCAAGGACTGTACATCAATAAAATAAATTCCTGCTAGAACAATAATCAGTGTAGCTACAATAAAACGGTTTAAAAGAACAACTGCAGATGATTTAAGCATATCTAACTCCTCTCCTGACTATAGCGCGAGCTCTGCTTCAGGCTAAGTCTTGGTGGACCTTGTAGTATTCCATCTTTGTGATACTGGTTTAATTACCGCTCATCTCATCCTTATATTTCATCAGAAGCTCATGCAGTTCTTTATTTAGTGTGTCACTTTTTTCTGGACCTCTAAACTCACTCACCTCGACCGCATTGCTTTCTTCTATAAATTGCTGATACTCATCGCTGTAGTATACGCTTTCATAAGCGTCAACAAGATGGTTAAACAGCTCAGGATGCTTTTCCTTGAAGGTACGATGAACACCGATAAATCGAACTGAACCAACCTGTGGAATTTCAACGCTATACTCCTTTAGCTCGTCATTAATCGTTGGTGAATCAGGCCAAAGATCCATCTTTTCCTCAGCTGAAACAGCTAATACTCTAACCTGATCTGCAATAGCAGAGTCACCTAAAGCATTACCGATCATAAAATCTACATGCTTACCCAGCAGAGCGTTTCTCATCTCTCCACCCCCATCATAGAAGATAGGATTTAACTTAATATCTAGGGCATCCTCCAATAAAACACCTGTCAAATGTAAGGGGCCGCCACTAACTGTCGAATAGCTCAGCTTTCCTGGATTGTTCTTTGCCATTTCAATAAGCTGCTCGAACGTTTGAATGGGTGAATCCTTGTGTACGGTGATAACAACAGGATCAAACTGCTCAATATTAACCATTGCGAAATCGTCAATATCATAATCCGCAGTTTGCAAAATAATGCTGGCACTTAAATAAAGCTGTGTGCCGCCGAAAAAAAAGGAACCGTCATCGGCTGAATTCATGAACATAGTCGTTCCTACTTGAGTTGCTGCACCAGGACGATTGTCAATCGTAATTTTCGTGTCCAGCTCGTTCTCTAAATGCTGAGAAAGTGTTCTCATCATACGGTCTAAGCTTCCACCTGCATCAAAAGGTAGTATCATCGTTACACGATCACTAGGCCATTTTGTAATCGCTTTCTTTTCACCGTTTGAATCATCGCCTTGACTGCCATCAGAACTTGAACCACTGGCACAACCTAAGGCTGTTAAGGAAACCAATAGAATAATAAGAAATACCGATACCTTTTTACTCCACATTAAATCTCACTCCTTCTGTTATGAAACAAATTATATTTTGTGTATTTGTATTATAGTATATTTGTATACAATTTTCAATAATAAAATAATTAAACAAATACAAAAGACCTCACAAGCTAATTTGAGCTTGAAAGGCCTTTTGTGGGTTTATTCCTTATTAAAAACATTTAGGATCCTAAGAACTTCTTAATTCCCTGAAGAGTTGTATCCCTATTAAGGGCTGCAATAGATGTAGTTAAAGGAATCCCTTTAGGACAAGCTTGTACACAGTTTTGGGAGTTCCCGCAATCTGTAATTCCTCCCTCGTCCATAATTGTTTCTAATCGCTCTTCCTTTTGCATCTCTCCAGTAGGATGAGCATTGAACAATCTAACCTGACTCAGTGGTGCAGGTCCAATAAACGGTGACTTGCTGTTTACATTTGGACATGCCTCTAAACATACCCCACAAGTCATACACTTCGATAGCTCATACGCCCATTGACGCTTTGATTCAGCCATTCTTGGTCCAGGACCTAAGTCATACGTTCCATCTATAGGAATCCATGCTTTGACCTTCTTAAGAGCATCGAACATTCTATTTCTGTTCACGGTTAAATCACGTGTAACTGGGAATGTGCTCATTGGAGCTAAGCGAATCGGCTGTTCTAGCTTATCAACCAAAGCCGTACAAGCCTGACGCGGCTTACCATTAATCACCATAGAACAAGCTCCACATACTTCCTCTAAGCAGTTAGAGTCCCAAACAACTGGAGTTGTTTTTTCTCCTTTGTCATTAACCGGATTACGTTGTATTTCCATTAATGCACTAATCACGTTCATATTAGGACGATAAGGTAAAGTGAACTCTTCATCGTAAGGTGTTCCTTCAGGGCCTGCTTGACGAGTGATACGAAACTTAACGACTTTCTCACTCATTAGTTAGCCGCCTCCTTCGCTTTAGAATAATCACGCTTACGTGGCTTGATTAAGGATACGTCAACATCCTCGTACTCAAGCTTAGGACCATTTTCTTCTGGTACAAAGCTAGCCTTTGTTGTCTTCATAAATTCCTCATCATTACGCTCTGGGAACTCAGGCTTATAATGCGCTCCACGGCTCTCGTTTCTGTTAAGAGCACCGATCGTAATAACCCTAGCAAGCTGAAGCATGTTCCAAAGCTGACGAGTAAATGATGCAGCCTGATTGTTCCATTTTCCAGTATCGTTTACATTAATATTTTTGTATCTCTCCATTAGTTCAACGATCTTATCATCTGTTTGCTGTAAACGGTCATTATAACGTACAACTGTTACATTGTCGGTCATCCACTCTCCTAGCTCTTTGTGAATGACATACGCATTTTCTGTGCCGTTCATATTCAGGATGCTATCATATTCACCCTGTTGCTTCTGCTTTTCATTTTCAAAAACAGTAGAGGATATATCCTCTGCACTTTTATTTAAACCACTAATATATTCAATCGCTTTAGGCCCAGCTACCATTCCACCAAAGATAGATGAAAGTAAGGAGTTTGCTCCTAAGCGGTTCGCACCATGGTATTGGTAATCTACTTCCCCTGCAGCAAATAATCCAGGGATATTCGTCATTTGATTGTAGTCTACCCACAGACCACCCATTGAGTAGTGAACAGCAGGGAAGATTTTCATTGGAAGTTTACGCGGATCGTCTCCCATAAACTTTTCATAGATCTCGATAATTCCGCCAAGCTTGATGTCAAGCTCTTTGGCATCCTTGTGAGAAAGGTCAAGGTATACCATATTCTCACCATTGATACCAAGCTTCAAATCAACACATACATGGAAGATCTCACGTGTCGCAATATCACGAGGAACTAGGTTTCCATAAGCAGGATATTTCTCTTCAAGGAAGTACCACGGCTTACCGTCCTTGTCATATGTCCATACTCGTCCACCTTCACCACGAGCAGACTCTGACATCAACCGCAGCTTATCATCTCCTGGAATAGCGGTTGGATGAATTTGAATAAATTCACCATTTGCATAAACAGCCCCTTGCTGATAAACAGCAGCGGCAGCCGTCCCGGTATTAATGACCGAGTTTGTAGAACGACCGAATACAATCCCCGGTCCACCTGTTGCTAGGATTACTGCATCACCAGCAAACGTATGGATTTCTCCGTTGATTAAATTCTGAGCCGTAATCCCACGACATACACCTTCATCATCTATAACAGCTGATAAGAAATCCCAGCCTTCATATTTCGTTACTAATCCTCTTACTTCATGTCTTCTTACTTGCTCATCCAATGCATATAAAAGCTGTTGACCCGTCGTAGCACCAGCAAATGCTGTACGGTGATGCTTTGTCCCACCAAAACGTCTGAAGTCAAGCAATCCCTCTGGTGTACGGTTAAACATAACTCCCATACGATCCATCAGATGGATAATACCAGGCGCAGCATCACACATGGCCTTAACTGGAGGCTGATTCGCTAGAAAGTCTCCCCCATAAACTGAATCATCAAAATGCTCCCATGGAGAATCCCCTTCTCCCTTCGTATTTACAGCACCATTAATTCCACCTTGAGCACAAACGGAGTGAGAACGTTTTACAGGCACGAGTGAAAAAAGGTCAACATGGACACCAGCCTCAGCAGCTTTAATTGTTGCCATTAGCCCTGCTAGTCCACCACCAACTACAATAACATTTCCTTTACTCATTAATTGACTCACCCCTTTACTTAGGATAATTTAGCAAATTCAAATACGATTAATACTCCACCAACTGAAAGGATAGCGAAAACAACCATCCAAATGTACGTTGAAATACGTTGAGCCTTAGGTCCTACCGTAATTCCCCACGTGACGCAGAAAGACCACATTCCGTTAGCAAAGTGGAACGTAGCGGCAACCACTCCTATGATATAGAACGCAATCATAACAGGGCTTGCAAAAATATCTCCCATCATTTGAGCGTTAACTTCAGCACCGAACGCGGCAGCAATTCTTGTTTCCCATACATGCCAAGCGATAAAAATAATTAAAATAACCCCTGTGGCACGTTGTAGCATAAACATTACATTACGGAAATAGCCGTAGTTCGTAACGTTATTTCTGGCCTGAAACGCGATATAAAGACCGTAAATTGCATGGTACAAAAGTGGTAGGAAAATTAAAAATGCTTCAAGAGCATAGCGTAATGGAAGACTCTCCATAAAGTGTGCAGCACTGTTAAAGCTATCTTCACCATAGAGAATAAAATGGTTAATGAATAAATGCTGAACCAAGAAAATTCCGACCGGGATAACCCCTAATAATGAATGTAACTTCCGATTAAAAAAATGTGTGGATGCCATATCGGTCCCCCCTTCAATGTTTAAGCGTTTTCTTTGCGTTGCTGATTTAGAGAACATGTACAAAATAAAAAAATACCTTTTCACGTCTATCACTTTCTGTCTCTAACCATACCAAAGTATATTTTACCTCTTTCTATATTCTAGCGTCAAGGAATCGGACACAGCTTCGACAAATTTCGCTCACAGGAAAATCATATTTTTATAAGTATATCCTATATTCATCTTGCATATAGTGAGGTATATCATATCTTGTCCATAGAATGAAAAAAAGGAGTTGAATCGTTCATGAAGGAAGGAAATATGCTTCAGCACGAAGCTTTTCATAAACCATTACTCCAAATGAAAGGGCAATCTGTGCCTTTACTTGGATATCATTTAGTTAGAGATCATGTCCTTGCTACCATTACTGGGGAGCATCAAAGCTCAATTTTATATTGGGCTGGAAAAACACTTGCCGAACAGTTTGAATTTCAATCCTTTGAAGAGATTAGAAATTTCTTTTTGGATGCGGGTTGGGGTTACTTAGAAGTAAAGCAGGATAAAGCAGCTGTAAAGCATTTTTTGTTAGATTCCCCTCAATTTCAGTATCGTACACTCCCGGTTATTGAATCTACTTTTGCCTTGGAATGCGGCTTTTTAAGCCAAGCGCTAGGGAAGCTAGAGGATAAAGAAACAGAGGGTGACTACAGGCTCCAAAGTAAAGAGCAAAAGGATACGGTCCATTTTACTGTATATTTTCATGACTCGCCCAGCGAATATAAAGGAAATGATAGTAATATGAATGAAAGCAACAACCCCCAAGTAGGAGAAAAATCATCAAAGGAAAAATCAAAACAAAAATAACTTATATTTAGACTGAAATTTGTATAATAAAACACTAGGGTAGGTTTTCTTATATATCACACCCCCGACTAACAATAAGCTATTAATTGTCAGTCGGGGCTATTCTTTTCATTATCGATTATAGAAACCCGTTATTCCTGATAAGCTTTGGCTTTAGCCTTATCTAGACCAAATGTAGTATGAAGTGCTTGAACAGCTCTCAGCATATCGACCTGGGGAATAACACAGGAAACCTTTATTTCTGACGTGGATACCATTTTTATTTCTATATTCTCTGTACTTAGGCAATCAAACATCTCAGCGGCCACTCCAGGATTAGAGATCATTCCTGCTCCAACAATAGAAACTTTACATAAATCCTCTTCATAAATTATATCCTTATAGACTAAATTTTCTTTATTGTTCTCCAATACAGTAAGAGTATTTCTTAGCTCATCCTGATGGATAGAAAAAGAGATATTCGTATAATCAAGATCATACATGCTCTGGTTAATAATGATATCTACATTAATATGTGCCTTGGCTAATAGGGAAAAAAGGCCTGACAACGCCCCTATTCTCTTCTTCATACCTCTTACCGTAACTTTTGTTACTTGTTTATCATGGGCTACCCCATGAACGACTAAGCCGTCCTCCATCGCAGGCTCCTCCTTTACTATTGTCCCTTCAACATCTTCAAAGCTTGAACGAACACTTAAGCACACGTTATTATTTTTGGCACACTCTACCGCTCTGGGATGTAAGACACCTGCTCCTAAGTGAGCAAGTTCAAGCATTTCATCATAGCTGATTTGTGTAAGCTGACGAGCAAGTGGAACAACACGTGGATCTGCTGTATATACACCTGTTACATCTGTGAAGATATCACAGCGCTCTGCCTTTAAAGCAGCCGCGAGGGCAACAGCCGTTGTATCTGACCCTCCACGTCCCAATGTGGTTATTTGTCCATCCTCTGAAGCACCTTGAAAGCCAGCTACAATCACAACCTGACCATCCTCTAGTTTTTCTAGCATCGCCTTAGTATCAATCGCTTTTATTCGAGCTTTCGCGTGAACAGCCTCTGTTTGTATCCCTGCCTGCCAGCCCGTCATGGATGTGGCTTTTATTCCTAATGCATGTAAAGCCATGCTCAGTAGTGAAATGGTTACTTGCTCTCCTGTAGCTAACAGCATATCCATTTCCCTTGGTTCTGGAGCTGCGTTAAGCTCCTTAGCCAAGCCAATCAACTGGTCTGTAGACTTCCCCATTGCTGATACAACCACCACTAGTTGGTTGCCACGCTGTAGCTCCTGCTTTATTCTTTTCGCTACATGCTGTATTCTCTCAGCAGACCCTACAGATGTTCCTCCAAATTTTTGTACTAGTAAGCTCACTCTCTCCATTCCCTTCCCTATTCAACCTTTTCTCTTTATCACGTGCACAGAACGATCTGGAAAACTCAATTCTTACTCATAAAAAAAGCACCAACAAATGGCTGAGAACATCCATCTGCTGCTGCTTTACAAAAACGACAATAAGAAATTAGACTGTTTGTAATAGGTCGCAACGTGATATAGTTCTCCATCATACATGTCCTGTAATGATGACAGCGTCACACTTATTCAATGCACCGCCAGCCTAAAATGTTTGAGCAACAAATTTGGCTTCGGCGAATCTCCCTTTCCCACACATTCTATGAAGGCTCATCTTCTCACGTATGGTACTATTGATCTTCGCTCCCCTACATTCACTTCGTTTCGAAGTCATGCAAATATGAAGTTGTTGCTATTTTAACAGAGTGCCTTCTAAAACACAAGTTCTAGAATTAGGTAATATCTCCTCTTAAATGATCAAGAATCGTTTGGGCTAATTTGTCTCCAACCCCTATCTCTTTAAAATCATCTAGAGAAGCTTCCTTGATCTTTTTTATGGATCCGAACGTTTTTAGCAGGAGCTTTTTACGCTTAGGTCCCACACCAGGAATCCCATCTAAAGAGGATTGAATCATCGATTTCCCTCTAGTAGAACGATGAAATGTAATAGCAAACCGGTGAACCTCATCCTGAATACGCTGTAGAAGATAAAATTCCTGACTATCTCTTTTCATTTCAACAGGCTCAGGCGGTACACCGAATAACAGTTGTGAGCTACGATGCTTTTCATCCTTGGCTAAGCCACACACTGGCAGGTATAAACCTAGCTCATTTTCAAGGACATCCTGTGCGGCACTAATTTGCCCCTTACCTCCGTCTATCATAATGAGGTCGGGTAAAGGTTGATCTTCTTTTAAAAGTCTAATGTACCTTCGGCGAATCACCTCACGCATTGATTCGTAATCATCAGGGCCCTGAACAGTTTTTATTTTATATTTACGGTACTCATTTTTAGCTGCCTTTCCATCTATAAAGACAACCATAGCTGAAACTGGATCGGTTCCTTGAATATTTGAATTATCGAACGCTTCAATCCGGTGCACTGGACCTGTTCCGAGCTTCTGTCCGAGACGCTCAACCGCTTTAATCGTTCGCTCCTCTGTTCTTTCAATTAATTGAAACTTTTGCTCGATGGAGTTTTTGGCATTAGAAGTAGCCATCGCTAGTAGTTCTTTTTTAGTGCCTCTTTGTGGAGTATATACCTTCACATTTAGCCATGATTGTAATAGCTCACCATCTACTTCATTAGGGACAAGAATTTCTTTTGGCAGGACATGCTCTTTCTCAAAATAAAATTGTCCTATAAAGGACATTAGCTCCTCTCCGATATCATCTCCATAAAAAGGGAAAAGAGATACGTCTCTTTCTATTAACTTACCCTGCCTTACAAAAAACACTTGCACACAAATCCAGCCTTTATCTACATAAAAGCCAAACACATCACGATCAACCTGATCCTTCAGTGTAATACTTTGCTTCTGCATCACTTGTTCAATATGCTGAATCTGATCCCTGAGCTCCTTGGCTCGCTCAAAATTCATTTCTTCTGAGGCTTGTAGCATCTTAGCCTCTAATTCTTTGACAATCTCTTTGTGACCACCATTCAAAAATCGAACAATCTGCTGAGTCATTTGCTCATAAGTAGCTTGCTCAACCGTGTATACACAAGGGGCGAGACATTGACCCATATGATAATACAAGCATACTCGATCCGGGATCGTATTACATTTACGTAATGGATAAAGGCGATCTAGCACCTTTTTCGTTTCGTTTGCTGAGTATGCGTTTGGATAAGGACCAAAGTACTTACCTTTATCTTTTTTTACCTTTCTAGTAATCTCAAGTCGTGGATGCTCATGGCTTGTCAATTTAATATATGGATACGTTTTATCATCCTTAAGTAATACATTATATCTGGGATTATGCTTCTTAATGAAATTACATTCAAGCAACAGAGCTTCTATATTACTAGAAGTAACTATATATTCAAAGTCTACAATGTCCTGTAGCATACGTTGTGTTTTTCCATCATGGCTCCCTGTAAAATAAGAGCGCACACGATTACGTAATGTTTTGGCCTTCCCTACATATATGATCTGACCTTTTTCATCCTTCATCATGTATACACCAGGCTGATCGGGAAGTAAGGAAAGCTTTTCTTTTATCATTGCCATAACAAAACCTCCTGGCTAACATGCCTTCCATTCTATTATACACGATTACCTGATTAAACAGGAATGCTAAGTCTTCAAGTAGATCGTCGTCTGGAGACAACCTCATAATAAAAAAATCATAACAAAAACACCCTCTAAACTATATTCGCATCAAGCAGAATAGGTAGAAGGTGTTTTTTCTATACCTTATAGATGTGCTTCAATTTTTTCAACTAGAGCTTCTTTTGGAGTCCCAGCGCCAATCACTTTATCTACAACTTCATTATCTTTAAACAATAGGAGAGTTGGGATACTCATAACCCCAAACTGAGAAGCTGTTTCTGGATTTTCATCTACATTCACTTTTAAAATTTTCACCTTGTCTCCAAGCTCTTGATCAATTTCCTCTAAAACAGGAGCGATCATGCGGCAAGGTCCGCACCATGGTGCCCAAAAGTCGACTAGTACTGTACCGCTTTCTACCTCTGCTTTAAAGGTTTGATCTGTTCCATCTATAATTGCCATAATAAAAGCCTCCTCTTCACAAACTAAAGTTAAGTTATTTTAGTATTGTACAGATTATACCACTATCATGCATGGATATCCAAGATGTTGCTCAAGGAATTATAATCTGCTTTAAAGGTTTTATAGATGGTATGCTTAAGATCTCTAAAAATGTGCAAAGGTTTCTAAGCCAGAGCTTTCTTGAATTCCTCAGTTAATAATGGAACAATCTCAAAGAGGTCTCCTACAATCCCATAATCAGCCACTTTAAAAATTTCCGCTTCGGGATCCTTATTTATAGCCACAATGACTTTTGAATTTGACATCCCAGCTAAATGCTGGATCGCTCCTGAGATCCCACAGGCGATATACAGATCTGGAGTGACTACTTTACCAGTTTGACCGATCTGCAGGGCATAATCACAATACTCTGCATCACAAGCCCCACGAGAAGCTCCTACTGCACCACCAAGAACGTCAGCTAATTCCTGTAAGGGCTTAAAGCCCTCTGTGCTCTTCACTCCGCGTCCTCCAGCTATAATTACTCTTGCCTCTGAAAGATCTACTCCACCAGCAGTCTTTCGCACCACCTCTTTAATGACGGTACGGATATCCTTAATATCAACGTTAAGCTCTTTGACCTCAGCCTTTAAGGCTTCATCCGCCTCTAATGCGGCAATATTATTTGGTCTTATTGTAATAAAGGCTAGGCCTTCCTTTATTTTCTTTTTAGCGAAGGCTTTACCTGAATAGATAGGACGTACAAACAACGCCTGCTCTCCTTCTCCTTCAATAGAGGTACAATCGGATATTAGAGCGGCTCCTAGCTTTGCTGCTAATCGTGGACTTAGATCCTTCCCTATTGACGTGTGCCCTAATACGATGGCAGTTGGTTGTAGCTGCTCTATCACCTGTAAAAAGGCCTGATAGTATCCATCGGTGGTATAAGAAGTTAGGCTCTCGTGCTTCACTACAACAACCTCGTCAGCCCCATAGTGAGCAAGCTCTGATACATATTTGTCAGCCTCCGTACCAAAAGAGGCAACAGCTACTCTACAGTCTTTATTTATTTGCTTGGCCGCTGCTATAGCCTCATAGGTTACATGTCTAAGTGACCCATCGCGTTCCTCAGCTAATACAAGTATTGTTTGACTCATTTCTTTCCCCTCCCTTTAAATAACCTTGGCTTCTGACTTAAGCAATTGAACTAATTCTTGAACCTGATCCTCTTTTTCCCCTTTTAAGATACGTCCTGCTTCTTTTTTGGGTGGAAGCAGGAGCTCTACCGTTTCCGTTTTGCCTGTCATATCCACTTCATTAATAGAAAGTTCATTAATCGTTAAGCGTTCGAGTGGTTTTTTCTTAGCTTTCATGATTCCAGGCAGTGAAGGATATCTAGGCTCATTTAATCCTTGTTGAGCTGTAAACAACGCTGGTAACGTTAGTTCTATGATTTCAATATCCCCCTCCACGTCACGTTCAACGGTAGCTTTATTCCCATCAATCGTTAGCTTTGTTATAGTCGTCACCTGCGGTATGTCTAAAAGTTCCGCCACTCGTACAGCAACCTGTCCCGCTCCACTATCTACAGATACATTTCCACCTAAAATGAGATCAAACTCTCGCTCTTTAATCACTTGAGCTAAGAGTAAAGAGAAAGTATGCTCATCACCATCTGCACGTTCATCCTCAATAAGAATAGCCTTATCTGCTCCCATAGCAAGCCCTGTTCTGATTTCCTTTTCACTGTCTGGAGATCCTACAGAAAGGAGTGTTACCTCACCACCATGCTCATCACGAAGCTTAATCCCTTCCTCAATGGCGTATTCATCATATGGATTAATGATAAATTCTACGCCATCCTGTACAATTTTATTTTCTTTAATTATAATTTTTTCCTCAGTATCAAAGGTTCTTTTCATCAAAACTAAAATATTCATGATTTCTCCCTCCCGCTTTCATCATTTTAATCAGCTTATTGAATTACATATATGTGATCGACAAATGTTTATTCCAACTGAGCGCTTAGTCAGTTTTAAAACAAATGGAATCACTGATCTTTAAAGTTAGGCTTCCTTTTCTCAATAAATGCTGTAATCCCTTCTTTAGCATCAGCCGATTCAAACACCTTGCCAAAAAGCTCAGCCTCCTTGCGACTTCCAGCTTCTTGTCCGTTACGTTCTCCTTCTAACACGGCTGCTAACGCATATCTAAGAGTAACGGCACTTTTTTCTGCATTCATAGAGGCAAACTGGATAGCTTCTGTCTCTAATTCTCCCTCAACAACAATCCTATTTACTAAGCCTAAACGAAGGGCTTCCTCTCCGGATATAGGTTGTCCAGATAGCAATAGCTCTAAAGCTTTCGCTTTACCTATTAACCTTGGTAGTCGCTGAGTTCCTGCAAAACCAGGAATGAGTCCTAGATTTAATTCAGGAAGTCCTAGCTTTGCCTGTGCTGTAGCAAAACGCATATGACAAGCCATGGCTAGCTCTAATCCCCCACCTAATGCAGCACCGTGGATAGCAGCTAGAATTGGCTTGCTAAACTCTTCCATTCTAGCAAATACCCCTTGTCCTACTTCTGCTATCTTCCTCCCCTCTTCAGCAGTATGAACGGTTGTAAATTCCTTAATATCTGCTCCAGCAGCAAAAAATTTGCCTTTTCCAGCTAACACTACAGCTTTGATTTGCGGATCCTCTTCCACCTTATCAAGCGCTAGAGATAAATTCTTAAACACTTCTCCACTTAAAGCGTTAGCTGGTGGATGCTCAAGTCTAAGAATAGCTACTGAATCCTGTTTTTCCACTTGTACATAGCTTGTAGTCATGGGACAAAATCCTCCTTCTATTTTGAAACAATCCTAATGAACTTTTAATTTTAGAAGCGCTTACATTTATATTATAATGAATATTCATGCTCTTGTGTTGTTTTTTTCTTTGAGTTTCAATTTTTTCTCCTAGCACACCTCCTCAGACTATAGAACGTAACAGATGTATATTATATTCTAGACTGGGGCAGATACTCCCCAGTCCTCATTGTTCTAATCTTCCCTATCCCTGTTTTCAGCCTCGTTTTCATTAGGCACAACAGTGGTCTCATTTAGCTCCCTCTCAACCATTTCGTTAGCTTCACTGGCTTCACTACCTCTAAACAATTCTTCCCCTTCTCTGCCTGCGTTGGCTTCATTCTCTTCAAACGACTTATCTACTGCACTTTCTTCATTTACTGTACTTTCTTTGTTATCTTTAGTTAGCTCAGCTTCTTTATTTATGCTCTCATCCGTTTGCTTTTCTGTCCCTTCCTCTACAAGTACTCTTTTTAAAATCTTTCCTATAATGGACTTTGGCAGCTCCGTTCTGAACTCATAAATTTTAGGAACCTTATACACAGAAAGCTTCTGTCGGCAGAATTGGTCCAGCTCTTGCTCTGACACCTCATAGCCATCCTTTTTAACAATGTACGCTTTGACCGTTTCACCTCGGTACTCATGAGTAACTCCAATGACAGCACACTCTTTGACCGCTTCATGTTCGTAAAGAACCTCTTCAATTTCTCTCGGATAGATATTGTAACCACTAGCAACTATCATCTCTTTTTTACGCTCAACGATGTAAAAATAACCCTTTTCATCCATATACCCTAGATCACCTGTCATAAACCAGCCGTTCTTAAATGCTTTCTCTGTTTCTTTTTCGTTGTTCCAATACCCCTGCATGACCTGCGGTCCTTTAATAGCAAGCTCACCGATCTCCCTAGGCGGAAGCTCTTCACCATCTTCAGTCGAGAGAATGATAGCCTCCGTGTCTGGCCATGGGAGTCCTATACTTCCCACTACATTATTTCCCCAAATTAGATTGGCATGAGTGACTGGTGAGGTCTCCGTTAAACCATACCCCTCAACAAGCTTTCCACCTGTGATCTGCTCAAAACGCTTCTGTACATCAACTGGTAACCCAGCTGAACCACTGATACACGCCTCAATAGAAGATAGATCATATTTTTCAATATTTGATTCATTTAATAGTCCGATATAAATAGTAGGAGCTCCCGGAAAAAGGGTTGGCTTCTCCTTCTGTATCGTTTTTAGTACATCCTTCGCTTCAAATTTAGGTACCAATACCATTGTCGCAGCTGTCATAATTCCTAAATTCATAACAACGGTCATCCCATAGACATGGAAGAGGGGAACAACTCCTAACACTCTCTCCTGTCCGTAGTTCACCTTATAAATCCATTGTGAGCATTGATAAGCGTTCACCACTAAATTACGATGTGTCAGCATAACTCCCTTTGGTAACCCCGTAGTTCCCCCTGTGTACTGTAAGGCTGCCAAATCATCAGGCGTACTGGAAATTTCAATTCGCTTAGGCTTATGCTTTTTTAATAGCTCAGTAAACGAATGAATGCGCTCTCCATACTGTACATTAACATAAAGACCTTGTTTTTTCTGAACATACGGATAAAGTACATTTTTAGGGAAGGGTAAAAAATCCTTGATTCCCGTGATAATAACATCCTTGATAGCCGTTTCCGCCTGTACACGTGCCAATTTAGGATAAACCAAGTCCAATGCAATAATGACCTCAGCCCCAGAATCCTTCAATTGATGCTCTAATTCCCGTTCCATGTACAAAGGATTTGTCTGAACCACAACTCCTCCAGCCAACAAAACCCCAAAATAGCCTATGACGGCTTGAGGACAGTTTGCTAGCATTAAGGCAACTCGTTTCCCTTCAGTTACACCTAAACTCCTTAAAGCATTAGCTAAAGATAAAGCTTGCTCATAAAGTTTGCGATAGGAAACACTCTTACCTAGAAAGCGAATGGCTGTATGATTAGGCTTTACTTTATTAGCCTCCTCCAGAAAAAAGGGTAGTGTTTCCTCAGGATATTCAAGTGATGTGGCGATTTCATCTGGATAATGCTCCGTCCAGATTCCTAGCTTTTTCGGCATTCATACACCTCCTCCATTTGTTCATCTCCACTTGCTGAATTGTTTCTATACTCATATATACTTGTGCTGGTATCATTTCAGAATATTTTTTTACAATTTCCTAGGGTATTCGATATTTAATAGAAACTTTCCGTTCAGCTAAAACGTCTATAAATGGTAGATATTATTTTTCAAAAGACTACTAAAATATGGGAGAGTGTATAATGAAGGCACCACAGAAACACATATTAGGTAAAACAGTTGCAGCTTCCATGCTATGTGCAAGCCTAGTTTTTTCCAGCGTTACACCGGCCACTATTCACACTGCACATGCTGCTGTGACAACCTCTATTAAATTGCAAAACCAGCAAACGATCGCACATGGAGCACAACATAAGGTTTACACGAAGCAGATTAATTCACAGACGGTTCGTATTGAGGTATTAGAGATCAACCTTGGACATCAGTATATTAAGGTCGCTCCACTATACGGTACTCATGTCGGCCAGAAAGATACAGTAACTGGCATGGCTAAACAGTCTGGTGCTGTAGCAGCCTTAAACTCTAGCTTTTTTAATATGCAAAATGAAGGAGGAACGATGGGCGTCTTAGTTAAGGATGGGAACATCGTTTCAAATCCAGATAAGCAGGAGAACTGGAACTCCTTTGCGATATTAAATGATCAAACGGCTATTATTCAGAAGCTTGGATTTACAGGGCAAATCCTTGCCCCAAACGGTGCTAGCTTTTCTCTTGAGGGCATTAATAAGACAGAGTATTGGCCAAACAATAGCCCTGCAAGTAACTACTCTGGAACTATACATAAGTTCACCCCTGAATGGGCGGAAACAAGCCGTGGAAAGCTTCCTGGATATAGTGGAATTGTTGAGCTTGAAGTGACAAATGATGTGGTTACAGATATCCGTTTAGACCAACCAGGGAAAGCAATTCCAGCTGATGGCTATGTTCTTATGGGGCATGGAAATGGAGCTAGCTTCCTACAGAATAATTTCTCCATAGGGGATCCTGTCCAAACCAACTATCAGCTATCCCAAAATGTGGAGCAGGCGATTGGAGCAAACTATTTGCTGGTTAATCAAGGACAGCGTGTATCCACTAGTCATGTTGAGAGCAATCTAAAGGGAAGAAATTCTCGTTCTGCTCTAGGGGTTAGTCAGAATGGAAAAACATTATATATGGTTTCTATTGATAAAGTAGATTCTAACCCAGGAGTTAGTTTAGAAGAACTAGCTGATATATTAATAGAGTTAGGAAGCTTTAAAGCCGTGAACCTAGATGGTGGAGGGTCAACTTCCATGGTTGTGCGCACTCCCGGAGAGTTAAGCGCTGCACGTGTTAATAAAACAACTTGGGAGCGTAGTGTGGCCGATGCCTTAGGTATCTTTAACACAGCTCCAAAAGGAAATCCTGTTGACCTTAACATTGCCGCAACAAGCCTTGTTATGCCAGGTGATCTAATCACTTTAACGGCAAAGGGCTATGACTCAAACTATCATCCTATCACGAACGCAGATGTTGAATACAAAGTATCTGATCCTACTGCTGAGCTTACGAACAATCAGCTGAAGTTTACACAGTCTGGACGCCATTTATTACAGGCTTCCTATAATGGAATATCTACTGATCTACCTATCCGAGTTTTAGCAGCAGAGGATGTTAAACAATTTACAGTAAGCCCTTCAGATATTTTAGTTCTTCCTGGAGAAAAACAAGAGCTAAAAGCAACGCTGCATTTAAATGACGGGCGTACATTTGATCTAAAACCGGAGCATATTCAATGGGCTAATACTCAGGCTGGCCAGATGAACGACATGACCTTCCAGGCTGTTCAAAGTAAAACAAACGGGAAGCTACAAGCAAACGTCTTAGGACTTTCTACGACGATTGATATTGAGGTTAGCTACTCCTTCAGAGATATTAAAGGACACTGGGCTCAGCAAACGATTGAAAGAATGGCAGAGCTAGGACATGCTAAAGGAATTGGAGCAGGTCGCTTTGGTCCAAATACAGATGTGAAGCGAGGAGACTTTGTCGTCTTCCTTTCAAGAATACTGAACTGGAATATTACCGATCGTGAAAAAAATGTTGCGCTAAATGAAACAGTTCCTGCTTATACTCAGGATGCTTTAAAATATGCTAAGCATCACGGTATTTTGAGAGGCGATCAGAACGGACTCCTGAACGCTAACGCTCCAATTTCGCGCATGGAGATGGCAACCATTCTGCAGAGGGTTCTAGGAACTAGCTCAATCCAGCCGGCCAAGACAGTCACTACACCTATGAACAGCCTTTACGCAGACTGGAGCAATGTACCAGAATGGGCAAGAGGTTCAGTAGAATATGTGTCAGAAAGAGAAATCTTTGGAGGTATGAACAATCGTTTCTATCCTCGAAATCACACAACACGTGCTGAGGTTATGACTGTTCTACAAAGGGCTTTCGTAAAATAAACAAAATGTAGACCCAAACATATAGGATCTTGAGATCAAACGTCTTAAGATCCTATCTTTAATGCTAGAGTCATGTCTGATATGATAGAGAGGGTCGTACATACCATAATTAAATGAGAAGATATAGAGGAGAAAATGATGAAGAAGAAAATAGTCATTGTGGTTTGCTTACTTGTGTTGGCTATCCCACTTGTTATTTACGGTGGATGGAAGGTAACAGAGTGGAGAGCTATGCGTGCCCTAGGTGGAGTTAGCTTTGAGGTTGAGGAATATGTTAAAAATATTACTCAGCAGGAATATGATGTGATTGTCGTTGGGGGTGACCCTGAAGGAGTTGCTGCTGCTGTAGCAGCAGCTAGAGAAGGAGCAAAAACATTATTGCTTGAGCCTCGTGATGGCTTGGGTGGATTAATGACCTATGGTGCCCTTAATTTTATCGATTATGATTTTGATATGAATGATGATATTGCCAATGAAGGTGTTTTTAAAGAGTGGCATGAGCTTGTAGGTGGACAGGTTGTCTTTGATATTGAGACAGCGAAGGATGCGTTTCTAAAGCTCGTACAGGATGAGGAAAATATCGATTTAAGTCTCACTACTGAAGTACTTGAGCCGATTATGAGCGAGGATGGGACAACTATTCTAGGTGTTGTAGCTGAGGATGAAAATGGAACTCATTCCTACTATGGACAACGAATTATTGATGCCACACAGCATGCTGATTTGGCAGCAATGGCTAATGTACCTTACTTTATTGGGGGAGCTGATATCGGTCTAGAAAACCGAAAAATGGCTGTAACACTTATGGTTCACCTTGATAACGTTAATTGGGATGGAATCGCCTATACTGCTCTTACAAAAAAGTTTGGAGAAGCAAAATTTACTCAAACAGCAGCATGGGGATTTGTTGATCTCCATCACGCCTATACTCCGGTGGAGGAAGGAACACGATTAAGAGGGTTAAATGTTGCTAGACAGAGCGATAATAGTATATATATCAATGCGTTGCATATTTTTGATGTTGATGGACTAGATCCTGCATCTATTGAGGAAGGCATTGAGCGTGGAAAAAGAGAAATTGAAGGAGTTGTTCAATTTCTAAGAGAAGAATTTCCTGGCTTTAAACGAGCCGAAGTTGCTAGCTATCCAACTGAGCTATATATTCGTGAAACTAGACATATTTATGCTGAATATCAGCTACCTATTGTAGATGTTTGGGAGCAAAAGGATCATTGGGATTCTATTGGCTTTGGTTCTTACCCGGTAGATATTCAAGCTACATCTGTACATGACTATGGATATGTTCTGACTCATCCAACTCAATATGCCATTCCATTCCGCTCTCTAGTACCACTAGAAATAGATGGATTATTAGTAGCAAGTAAGTCATCAGGATATTCCTCCTTAGCGGCAGGAAGTGCAAGGATCATTCCTACTGGGATGAGCACAGCTCAAGCAGCTGGAGTGGCAGCAGCGTTATCCATTCGTGAGGATATTAGCTTTAGAGAGCTGGCAGCAAATAGACCACTCATTAATGAATTACAGGAGCTACTTAAAGAACAAGGAGCCTTACTCTATGCTTACGATCTTGATTTCCCATACAAAGGGAAATGGTTCTATCCAGCGATTAAAAAGCTACTTACTTACGGCCTAGTTTCAGGAGGACACCAAAACGATTTACATGTTGAAAATACAATGAGTGAGCTGGAGTTTGTCAATCTCCTGACCAACGGATTCCAACGCATTTCACCGCAGGCTTATGAGAATCACGCAAGTGGTTTAAGTGATATTCATTTAATGGCTCAAAAGGATAAGACTCCATTAAGCCGTAATCAAGCTTCTCGTTTTCTGTTGACTGTATTTGGAGAATCTAGAGAAGGGGACGCATGGGCCAAAGTTGTTGACCAAGATCTTGTTGATGAAGAAATTGTTAATAGGTTGGTCGAAGAAAAGAATCTTTTAAGAAGTGAAGGCTATGTTGTCGTTGCTCATATTCTTCAAAAGATTGAACAACTATATCAGTAATTCATTTAAGTTATCTTTAAAGGGAGAATCATATGCTGAAAAAAATATTATGGAGTGTTGTCATCCTTTCTATATTAGCTTCATTTCCACTAATCATAGACCGCTATCATAATGAAACATCAACAAAACAGGTAGAGGTTGTCGTTGATTACGATCGTCTTGAAAGATTAAGTGCTCGATCTGTTGAAAACATGAGTGTGGAAGAAATGCTTGATTTTCTAAAGCAAATCGGTGTAACCTCAGTCGCTATACATGAGCAGTCTGTTCGTGAGTTTGTCGATAAAGGAATGGTTCAGCTATATACAACAAATCATCTCAATTTATTTGAGGATGGGGAAGCTTTACCAGAAAATCATTCACTGATTTTATTCTCTACCCACCTGACCGATGATCAGGTCGCCCGCTACCAAGAGATGATTATACGCTCCATGCCCGATCATGCGACAGCTATAACCTGGAGAGAAAATCAGGGTATTCTTGTCCAAAAGACGATGTCAGCTATCCAAAATCATATTGTTGGATTTGATTTTGAAAGTGCTGAGCTTATTAAGGCTCA